>NZ_JACFYV010000019.1:0-63334 GCF_016759955.1 Burkholderia sp. KCJ3K979 | reverse complement strand
GCCGAGAGGCGGGTTTTTCATGGAACAGGCGCGGGTTTAACGCTTGTTGACGGCGTCCTTGAACGCCTTGCCAGCCGTGAACTTGACCGTCTTGGCTGCCGGGATCTTGATGGTTTCGCCCGTCTTCGGGTTGCGGCCCGTACGTGCTGCGCGCTTGCCCGAACCGAAGCTGCCGAAGCCGATCAGCTGAACCGCATCACCCTTCGACACGGCCTTCTTGATGACTTCGAGCAGCGTGTCCAGCGTTTCGCCGGTTTGAGCCTTGCTGGCGCCCGTTTGGGCGGCGACGGCGTCGATCAGTTCCTGTTTGTTCATTAAGGTTCCTTTATCAGGTTAGGTTGACACGAACAGCGCGAACGCGCCGATTATACGTGCGCGAACCGTGCCGTCGAGAGTCAGACTCCGACGACACAGCGCCGAATCCTGGCCCGCGCGACGCGCCCTCCGGCTTGCCGGCGGCCACCCCGCGGTACGGCGTTGCTATGATAGCGCAGCGCAAACCCAATAACGACAAGGGTTTCAAAGATTTTCATCGGTATTTCGCCGAATGAATCGTCGACTGCCCGTTTTTTGACCTGCGCCAACCGGACAGGGTCCGCGGCGTGGTCCGCCCGATCGTCGCGCCGTTGCCCCTTTCCAACGGCCGGTTGGACGGCCTCCCGCAATCCCTTGCCAGGCTTGGCTGCCACGTTTTTTGTTTCGCATGCCCGACCGACTTGTTTCCGCCACGCTCGCGCTTCGCGACGACGGCACGCTCGTCTCGCCCGAGTTCGGCGAGCTTCATCGCGGTGCATCCGGCACGCTCGCTCGCGCGCATCGCACGTTCGTCGCGGGCAACGGGCTGCCCGCGCGCTGGCAGCGCCGCCGAACGTTCACGATCGTCACGACCGCGTTCGGCGCGGGCGCCGGCTTCCTCGCGGCCTGGGCCGCGTGGCGCGACGATCCGGCGCGCTGCGAACGGCTGCACGTCGTCGCGATCGAACCGCATCCGTTCTCGCGCGACGACCTGCACCGCGCGGTTTCGCACATGGTTGCGGACACAACCATATCGGCAGACGTCGGCGCGTTGATCGATGCATGGCCGATGCGGGTACCGGGCCTGCATCGGCTCGAATTCGACGAAGGGCGCGTGGTGCTCACGCTCGCGTTCGGCGATGCGATCGAGCTGTCGAAGAAGCTCGTCGCGCGTGCCGATGCGTTTTTTGTCGACGGCGCCGCGGCATCGGGCGACGGGATTCGCGCACTCGCGAAACTCGCCGGCGAACACGCGACGTTTGCGACACATGCAAGGTCCGACGACGTGAAACATGCGCTCGGCGAAACAGGTTTCACGGTCCGCGAAGGCGACGATCACCTCGTCGGCGACTATGCGCCGCGCTGGCGCGCGCGCCGGCACGAGCCGCCGCGTGCGCTGCCCGTTGCCGCGCGCCGCGCGATCGTGATCGGCGCGGGTCTCGCCGGCTGCGCGGTGGTCGAACGTCTGGCCGCGCGCGGCTGGGACGTCACGCTGATCGAACGGCACGAACGGATCGCGAGCGAAGCGTCGGGCAATCCGGCCGGTGTGTTCCATCCATTGATGACGCGCGACGACAACGTCGCGAGCCGGCTCACGCGCGGCGGCTTCCTGCACGCGCTCGCCCGCTGGCGTGCGCTCGAACGCGCGGGGCATGCATTCTCACGCAGCACGCACGGGATGCTCCATCTCGCCGAATCGGCCGACGATTTCGCGCGGATGCGCGACGCGTTCGACGCATTCGGGGCGCCGTCCGACTATGCAACGCTGCTCGATGCCGATGCCGCGCGGGCGCACCTGAATCTGCCGGTCGCGCAGGGCGGCCTGCTGTTTCCGCACGGCGGCGCCGTGTGGCCGGCCGGGCTGTGCGCCGCGCAATATGCGGCGGCCGGCGAGCGCGTGCGCCTGCTGGCGTCCACCTGCGTCGCACGGCTCGAACGGCGGGACGACACCTGGCATGCACTCGACGATACCGGCGCCACGCTGGCCGATGCGCCCGTCGTCGTGCTCGCGAACGCGGGCGACGCCGCGCGTCTTGCCGGGCTGCGGCACGTCGCGCTGCAACCGGTGCGCGGCCAGCTCACGCTGTTGCCGCCGGGCACGGCGGCGCCGCTGCCGTGCCCGGCGATCGGCGACGGTTACGCGGTCCCGCTCGACGACGGCACGCTGCTGATCGGCGCCACCTTCGAACCGGACGACATCGATCCCGCGATGCGCGCGGCCGGCCACGCCGAAAACCTCGATCGCGTGCGGCACCTGCTGCCGGGCCTGATCGGCGCGCTGCCGGATCCCGCCACGCTGCGCGGCCGCGTCGCATTCCGCTGGGTCGTCGGCGACCGCCTGCCGCTCATCGGCCCGCTCGCCGACGAAACGCAGGCCACCGCGAACGCACGCGCGCTGGGCGGTGCGCAGGCGCGCGACCTGCCGCGCATGCCGGGCCTCTACGGCGCCTTCGGCTTCGGTTCGCGCGGCCTCGTATGGGCCGCGCTCGGCGCCGAACTCATCGCATCGCAACTCGAAGGCGAGCCCTGGCCGCTCGAGCGCGAACTCGCCGACGCCGTCGATCCTGCCCGCTTCCTGATCCGCGCACTGCGCGCCCGCCGCGTCGGCTCGGCTGGCTGACCTCGCGCGCGCCCCTCACAGTTTCCCGATTTTTCCGCGCAAGGTTATCCACGCGATGCTGTGGATAACCGCGCGGAATCCGCGCGCACTTCGTGTGCAATCACAGTGGACGTAAACTGGGTAACTCTGCACGGCTGTGAAGCGGCCCGAAAGTTGCTCAACTCAAACGTCTGTGAGCGAACAGCCTGTGCAACCGGTTATGGTTTCGCCAACACCTTGATCTTCCAGCGTAAACCGGAGTTATCCACAGAACTGTGCGTCCTTTGTTAACTTCTACTACGTATATATCCAGGTAAACCTTTGAAACCAAAGACCTGTGGTGCCGCACAGCGCCGCGAGTCGATTCAGTCGGTTCCGGAACGAAAAAGCTGTGGCACAATCGGTTTCCTTCGCGTTCGTTCGGCCAAGCGCCGGACATGCTTCAACGGAACGGTCGGCACGATTTCGAATCTGAATCTTCGAGACTGCGCAGTCCGTTCACACACCAGGCCGACAATCCAGATCGGCAACCTGAACGACGTTCCGCCCTGTGGCGGAACAGGCGGACCCCATGTACCGCCATCGTCGAGCACAACAATCACATTCGGGGCGATACCCAGCCGGCGCGCATCCATTCCTGTCGCTTGACCCCGCGTCGCTGGCGGTTGCTTCCAAAGGAGAAGTCACCACGATGAAGTCGGCGTTCTCATTCCTGCCCAACTGGCCGCTCGCGCCAGATGCCGTGTTCTGGGCCGGGCTCGCGCTGTTCGCAGCCGGCCTGTGCGGCGAGCTGTGCTATCGCGCGTGGCGCCTGCCGCGCATCACCGGCTATGCGGTGATCGGCCTGATCGCCGGTTCGTTCGGATTCGGCGTGATCGACACGAGCACCGACGAAACCTCGCGACTGTTGATGGACGTCGCGCTCGGCCTGCTGCTGTTCGAGCTCGGCAGCCGCCTCGACCTGCGCTGGATTCGGCGCAATCCGTGGCTCGTCGCGTCGAGCCTCGCGGAAGCCACGCTCACCTTCGTGCTCGTGCTGTTCGTGATGCTCGCGCTCGGCGTGTCGGGGATGGTCGCCCTCGTGCTGTCGGCGATCGCGATCGCGACGTCGCCGTCGATGGTGATCCAGCTCAAGACCGAACTGCGTGCGGAAGGGCAGGTGTCGCAGCGCCTCATCACGCTCACCGCGCTCAACAGCGTGTATGCGATCGTGCTGACCAAGCTCGTGACGAGCTGGCTGCACCAGGAAGCGTACGGCAATGTTTTCGCGACGATCCTGCAACCGCTCTACCTGCTCGCCGGTTCGTTCATCGTCGCGTATCTGGTCGCGCGTTCGTGCAATTACCTGTTCCGTCACATGACCGCGACGATGCGCGACGAGCATTCGTTCGTCGCGCTGTTCGGGCTCGTGATGCTCGCGATCGCCGTCGCGCAGGCGTTGAAGCTGTCGACGCTGCTCACGCTGCTGCTCGCCGGCATCATCGTGAAGAACCTCGAAGCGCGGCCGCAGCTGTGGCCCGAGCACTTCGGTACGGCCGGCTGGCTGCTGACGGTGGTGCTGTTCGTGCTGACGCTCACGTCGTTCACGTGGGGCGACATCGCGCTCGGCGGGCTGCTCGCGATCGTGCTGATCGTCACGCGGCTCGTCGCGAAGCTGGCCGGCGTCGTCGCGTTCGCGAAGCCGAGCGGCCTCGGGATGAAGCAGGGCGTCGCGCTCGGCATCGCGCTCACGCCGATGTCCGCGCTGTCGTACCTGCTCGTCGACGATACCTACCAGCTCTATCCCAATTTCGACCCGCACCTGCGCGCGATCGTGATGTGCTCGATCGTGATCCTGCAGCTCGTCAGCCCGTTCGTCGTCTATCGCTGCCTGTCGGCGGTCGGCGAACGCAGCGACGGCAACTGATTCCGGAACCTGCCATGGCACTCGAAACCTTCGTCAATTCCGAACCGTTCACGTTCGGCGTCGAACTGGAGATCCAGGTCGTCAACACGCACAACTACGACCTGACCAAAGCGGCATCCGACCTGATGCGCCTGATCCAGGGCGAGACCTTTCCGGGCAACATCACGCCGGAAATCACCGAAAGCATGATCGAACTGTCGACCGGCATCTGCCATTCGCACGAGCAGGCCGTCAGCGAGCTGCATGCGATCCGCGACGTGCTCGTGAAGGCGGCCGACCAGCTCAACGTCGGGCTGGCCGGCGGCGGCACGCATGCGTTCCAGCAATGGAGCGACCGGCAGATCTACGATGCGCCGCGCTTCCAGTACATTTCCGAGCTGTACGGCTATCTCGCCAAGCAGTTCACCGTGTTCGGCCAGCACGTGCACATCGGCTGTCCCGATCCCGACAGCGCGCTGTTCCTGCTGCACTCGATGTCGCGCTTCATTCCGCACTTCATCGCGCTCTCGGCGTCGTCGCCGTTCGTGCAGAACGTCGACACGGGCTTCCATTCGGCACGCCTGAATTCGGTGTTCGCGTTCCCGCTGTCGGGCCGCGCGCCGTTCGTGCTCACCTGGGACAGCTTCGAGGAATACTTCACGAAGATGGTGAACACGGGCGTCGTCAACTCGATGAAGGACTTCTACTGGGACATCCGGCCGAAGCCCGGCTACGGCACGATCGAGGTGCGCGTGATGGACACGCCGCTGTCCGTCGATCGCGCGGCGGCGATCGCCTGCTACATCCAGACGCTCGCACGCTACCTGCTGACCGACCGGCCGCTGAAGCTGTCGGAGGACGATTACCTCGTCTACACGTTCAACCGTTTCGAAGCGTGCCGCTTCGGGCTGGAAGGCACCTGCGTGAATCCTCAGACGGGCGAGCGCCGCACGATCGCGGAGGACATCCTCGACACGCTCGACCGGATCGCGCCGCACGCGGCCGCGCTCGGTTCGCGCGCGGCGCTCGACGAGATCGGCGCGCTCGCGAAGGCGCGCGTGAATGACGCATCGTGGTTGAGAACCGTTTTCAAACAGGAAAAATCGCTGAACGAGACGGTCCGGCAGCAGTGCTTACGTTGGCGCGAGTGAAAATATGTTTTGCAGATAGCAGGATCGACCGCATGGCGATTCGCTGAGCGGTAATCGGCGCCGTGTCCCGCCGAAATCGATGCGAGGCGTCCTAAAAATCTGTGGATAACCCGATATTCCACTGCAAAGTCAACGCTCTGCAGGCGGGATAACCGGTGGATCATTCCCATGCGGCCAATGGCCGATTCGAACAGGACAATGCTGGCGCGCCCCGTTTCGCGGGCGCGCGACATTGCACGCACAACAAGAATTTGCGGTTATCCAGCGATTTTCCACAGAATGCAGGGGATAACTTAGCTGTGCGATTTTCCGCTCTCGCTTAGAATGTCGGCTTTGCGGACACCGGAACGACGTGTGTCTCTCCGGTCGCCGCGAACGCGACCGCCGCGTGTGCCTCGCGACGGCCGTGCTGACGCACTCGAGTGGGTGCGTCTGTTTTGAGATAGATTCGATCTCCACACTACGGCTGCTCGGCCATCCGGGCGGCGGCAAAGCGAAAAGACTATGAGCGAAGGCGTTTACGGGAACCAGGCTGCGGGACGTGTGACCCACAGCCTGCTGCGGTTGAGCACGGCCATGCGGAGCGAGGCATGGGATTGGGCGGAAGGCGCTGGCCTCACGCCGACGCAGGGCGAGATTCTCGTGCTGCTGCTGCAGCGCAAGGGCCCGATGCGGCTCGGCGAAATCGCGCGCGAGACGCAGCTCACCGCGGCCACCACGAGCGATGCGGTCAGCACGCTCGAGACGAAGGGGCTCGTCGAGAAGCGCCGTGCGCTGGACGACGGCCGGGCACTGGCCGTACGCCTGTCGGCACGTGGCCGCACGGCCGCGAAGAAGGCGCTGCAATGGCCTGAATTCCTGACGAAAGCGGTCGGCAAGCTCGGCGCGGACGAGCAGGGCACGCTGTATCGCGCGCTGCTGAAGACGCTGCGCGAGCTGCAGGTGGCCGGCGCGACGCCGCCGCAACGCATGTGTCTCACGTGCACGCATTTCCAGCCGGGCAAGCCGTCGAAAAAGACCGTGCATCACTGCGCGGTGCTCGACATCGCGATGTCGGACAGCGATCTGCGTCTCGACTGCTCGGTGCAGGAAGAAGCCGACGCGGCGACGCAGAAGAAGACCTGGAAGATTTTCGCAGGCTGACGTCCGTCGATCGACCGGGAGGCCGATGATGAACGCTGAAGTCGTGGCGATCCGCCACGTGCATTTCGAGGATCTCGGGAGCTTCGAGCAGGTGCTCGGCGAACGCGGTCGGCGGGTGCGCTATGTCGATGTCGGATCGTCGCGGGTCGAGGTGCTCGACGTGCTTGAGCCGTCGCTGCTCGTCGTGCTCGGCGGGCCGCTCAGCGTGTACGACGACGCGCAGTATCCGACGATCGCGCCGCTCCTGGCGCTCGTGCGCCAGCGCATCGACGCGGGGCTGCCGATCCTCGGCATCTGCCTCGGCGCGCAGTTCATCGCACGGGCGCTCGGGGCGCGCGTCTATCCGGCCGCTCAGCACGAACTCGGCTGGGCGCCGCTGACGCTCACCGACGCCGGCCGCGCGTCGCCGCTGCGTCATCTCGACGGCGCGACGACGTCGATGCTGCACTGGCACGGCGATACGTTCGACCTGCCGGGTGGTGCGATCCATCTCGCATCGACGCCTGCCTGCCGTCACCAGGCCTTCGCGTGGGGGCAGCACGTGCTGGCGCTGCAATGTCATCCCGAGATCCGTACCGATCGCTTCGAACCGTGGCTGATCGCGAATGCCGGCGAAATCGCGGCGACGCCAGGCATCGACGCGCGCCAGTTGCGGGCCGATACCGCGCAGCACGGCCCCGCGCTCGAGACGGCCGCCCGGCACATGTTCGCGGAGTGGCTCGGCAGCGTCGGGCTCTGACGTCGCGGGCCGCGACCGCCCGCTGCAAAGGTCTGACCTGGCCTGCGTCCGTTACGGGCCGACGCCTCGCCGTCGCCGTACGTCGCGCATTCCGCTCATTCCGCGCCTCGCCGGCATCCAGCCCGCGTCGTACCTGACCATCCGCTTACTGCCGATGGCGCCGTCTGCACGCTTCCAGCCTGCGTGCTACGCTCGTCCGCTCTTTCCCTTTCCTGGCGAGCGGCTTCCATGACTGCGCTGTTTTCCCCGTTCACGCTGCGCGGCGTGACCCTTCCGAACCGGATCGTGATTTCCCCGATGTGCCAGTACTCGGCCGAACGCGGCGAAGCGACCGACTGGCACATGATTCACCTCGGCCATCTCGCGCTGTCGGGCGCGGGGCTGCTGTGCATCGAAGCGACCGCGGTGGAACCCGACGGGCGCATCACGCATGGCGACCTCGGTCTGTGGGACGACGTGACCGAAGCCGCGCTGAAGCCGGTGCTGGCCGCGATCCGCAAGCATTCGCCGATCCGCGTCGCGATGCAGCTGTCGCACGCGGGCCGCAAGGCGTCGAGCGCGGCGCCGTGGGAGGGCGGCCAGCTCGTGCCGGTCGCCGACGGCGGCTGGCTGCCGCACGGGCCGTCGGCCGTGCCGCACAAGGACGGCGAGACGCCGCCGCTCGCGCTCGATGCGGCGGGCCTGAACCGCATCCGCGAAGCCTTCGCCGCATCGGCCAGGCGTGCCGCACGGCTCGGCATCGATGCGATCGAAGTGCACGCGGCGCACGGCTACCTGCTGCATCAGTTCCTGTCGCCGCTCGCGAACCGGCGCACCGACGAATACGGCGGCTCGCGCGAAAACCGGATGCGGTTTCCGCTCGAGATCTTCGAGATCGTGCGCGCCGCGTTTCCGGAAGACCGGCCGGTCGGCGTGCGCGTGTCCGCGACCGACTGGGTCGAAGGCGGCTGGGAGCTCGACGATACGATCGCGTTCGCGCACGAACTGAAGCGCCGCGGCTGCGACTGGATCGACGTGTCGTCCGGCGGCGTGTCGCCGCTGCAGAAGATTCCGCTGTCGCCCGGCTACCAGGTGCCGTTCGCGCAGGCCGTGAAGCGGGCGGTCGGCATGCCGACGATCGCGGTCGGCCTGATCAACGAACCCGCGCACGCGAACCGGCTGATCGAGGCCGGCGACGCCGATCTCGTCGCGATGGCGCGCGCGATGCTGTACGACCCGCGCTGGCCGTGGCACGCGGCGGCCGAACTCGGCGCGCAGGTGACGGCGCCGCCACAGTACTGGCGCTCGCAACCGCGCGAGCACAAGGCGCTGTTCGGCGACGTCGCATTCGGCCAGCGCTGAGCACATCGCGCAATATTGCGCGCGATGTTGAACGAAGCAATCTTGAACGTGTAGGATGCGGATGATTCGCCGCATGCCCCGACGCGGCACCGACCGGTGCCGCGTTTTCGTTTTGCGCGGCGCCCGGCCGCGATCGCGGCCGCTTCCATTCAAGTCGTCTTCACAAGGATTGGTTCGATGAGTTCACGCAGGATCGCGGTGCGCCGCTCGGGAGTACACGGCAAGGGCGTGTTCGCCGTGGCGCCGATCAAGGCCGGCGAGCGCGTAGTGGAATACAAGGGCGAACGAATCTCGTGGAAGGAAGCGCTGCGCCGCCATCCGCACGACCCGAGCGAGCCGAACCATACGTTCTACTTCGCACTGGACGAAGGCGGCGTGATCGACGGCAAGATCGACGGCAACAGCGCGCGCTGGATCAACCATTCGTGTGCGCCGAACTGCGAAGCCGAGGAAGTCAAAGGCCGCGTGTACATCCACGCGCTGCGTGACATCGGGCCGGAAGAGGAGCTGTTCTACGACTACGGCCTCGTGATCGACGCGAAGCTGACGAAGAAGCTCAAGCGCGAATACGCGTGCCACTGCGGGGCGGAGTCGTGCCGCGGCACGTTGCTCGCGACATCCGACGAAGGCGGGAAGAAGAAAAAGAAGAAGGACAAGAAGGACGGCAAGCCGGCGTCCGGTTCGAAGGACAAGAAGAACAAGAAGTGATGCAGGCGGCAGCGCATCGCGCGCTGCCGCTGTCGTTTCAGTCGACGGTTGGCGCGTCGTCGCGGCGCGTCATCCGCTTGCCGTCTTTCCGTTCCTGTTCCGGCGGGCGGCCCGGTCGACGGGCCAGCGGTTGCCCGCCGACAATCGCGCTGCTCAGTGCGTCGGCGCCACAGCCGGCGTTTCGCTGGCCGGCTGCGCCGTATGCGCGGCGAGCGGCACCCTCACCACGAAGCGCGAGCCGCCTTCCGATGCATCCTCGTACGACACGGTGCCGCCATGCATCGCGATGATGTCGTGCACGATCGCGAGCCCGAGCCCGGCGCCCGTCTCGACGCCATTGCCGCTTTGCGCGTCGCCGCGGAAGAAGCGCTTGAACAGGTCGGCCTGCTGGTTCGCGGGCACGCCGGGGCCGTTGTCCTCGACGACGATCTCGGCGGCCGGCTGGCTGCCCTCGAGCGAGGCGCGCGCGACGTTCACCGTGATTCGCGCGCCGTCCGGCCGCGCGAGCGGCACGTACTTCAGCGCATTGTCGAGCAGGTTCGCGATCACCTCGCGCAGCAGCACGGGGTTGCCGCGTACGATCAGCTTCTCGTCGCCGCCCGGATCGTCGCTGCGCTGGAAGCCGAGGTCGACATGCGACGCGAGCGCGCGCGGCACCCATTCGGCGCCCGTCTCGAACGCCATCGCCGCGAGATCGACGTCGACGAAGCGCGCGGCCTGTTCGCCCGGCTCGGCACGCGCGAGCGACAGCAACTGGTTGGACAGCCGTACCGCCCGGTCGGCCGCTGCGCGCAGCTCACGCACCGCGGCGAAGGTCTGGTGCGGGTCGCGCGCGACGGCCGCCTGCTCGGCATGCAGCTTCACCGCGGTGAGCGGCGTGCGCAACTGGTGCGCGGCATCGGCGATGAACTTGCGCTGCGCGTCGAGCGCGGTCTTGAGGCGGCCGAGCAGCGCGTTCATCGCGCTCGTCAGCGGCCGGATCTCCAGCGGCACGTCGGTTTCGTCGACCGGCTCCAGCGACGTGTGGGTCTGCCGGTTCAGCGAATCGGCGAGATGCGTGAGCGGACCCAACTGCTGGTTCACGACGCGCCACACGATGCCCCAGCCCGCGAGCAGCAGCAGCAGCAACGGCATCATGATCGCGACCAGGAATTCAGCCGCGATCCGGTAGCGGTGCCGCACCGGCTGCGCGACTTCGACGACCATCGGCTTGCCGCCCTCGACGTCGTCGACGCGCACCTGCGCGACCCGTACCGCGCGGTTGTCGTACTCGGCCTCGAACACGTACGCGTGATGCATGCGCCGCACGTTGATGCCCTGCAGCGGCAGCTTCGGGTCGCCGGCGAGTTCCTGCTCGCCGTCGCTGATCCGGTAGATCAGCGCTTCGGCGGGGTCGGAGAACATCGCCTGCGCGAGCGGCGGCACCGTGAACGGCGCGTCGGGGCCGGCGATCTGGATCTGTTTGGAGATGGCGGTCGCGAGATCCGCGAGCGAGCGGTCGATCACGTGCTGCGTGTATTGCCACGCGAGCCAGTAGGCGATCAGGCCGCTCATCAGCGCGAGCATCGACAGCGGGGCGGCGAGGCGCCGGAGCAGCGAACGGCGCAGGCTGGTGGTCACAGCCGGATCAGGAGACATTTCGACGGGCAAATGGATAAGCGCCGCTCACGGGGAGCGGCGCGGTCGTGCGCCGGGCGGCGACGCGGAAGCCGCACGCATGCGCGTCGGCGGCACGCGGCCGGCCGGCGCGCGGCATTGCTCAGACGCTCGCCGTCTGGCGGATTTCCTGCAGCAGGTAGCCGAAGCCGCGCACCGTGACGATTTCGACGCGGCACTGCTCGAGTTTCTTGCGCACGCGGTGCACGTAGACTTCGATCGCGGTGTCGCCAAGATCGCCGCCGAAGTGCGTGAGGTGATCCTGCAACTGGGCCTTGCTGACGACGCGGCCGTGACGCAGCAGCAGCATCTCGAGCACCGCGAATTCGCGCGGCGACAGTTCGAGCGGCTTGTCGTCGTTGAAGATGCGGCGGTCGACGCCCGACAGGCGGACGCCGCCGAGCGACACTTCCGGACGCGGCATGTCGCTGTGCGGGCCGCTGCGGCGCATCACCGCGCGGATGCGCGCTTCGAGTTCGGCCGGCTCGAACGGCTTGAGCATGTAGTCGTCGGCGCCGGAGTTCAGGCCCTGGATCCGGTCGTTCAGCTCGTCGCGCGCGGTCAGCACGATCACGGGCGTGTGGCGGTTGGTCTGGCGGAAGCGCGTGAGCAGCGTCATCCCGTCGATGCCCGGCAGGCCGAGGTCGAGGATCACGAGTTCGTGGCGGTTCTGTGCCAGCGCCTGTTCGGCAAAAATGCCGTCATGCACCATGTCGACGGTGAAGCCAGCCTGTTCGAGGCTGCTCTGGATACCGCGTGCGATGGGGCGGTCGTCTTCGATCAGAAGGAGTCGCATGAAGTTCGCTCAAGTACAATGGGTTGGCGGTTCAGGCACGCGGACAGCACGAAGCCGTTTCCACAGGGACGCCGCATCGCCTGACATCAAGCATGGCGGCCAGCGAACGATTAAATCCAATCATGTCCGATATTTCGATCCACGACCTCGAAGCCGCGATCAATTTCTGGCGCGCCCGCTCGCCGTCGAGCGGCGACGAACTCAAACTCTGCGAAGAGGCCAGCGCGCTCTCCAAGCCGTATGCGCTGCTGATTGTACAGCGCGAAAGCGCGCTGCAACTGGAAGGATTGGACCCCAAGGCGCGGAAAGCGTACGAGACTTACGTGCGCCTTAAGGATGGCTTGGAAAGCTGAAGGCTTTCGCTGAGTACATCCTAGAAAACGTTCAGCGAAATGAAAAGTTGACGCGCCGCGCACGGAAAGATGCGCGGCGGTAGCGGCGGGACTCGGGATTCAGGCGCCCGGTTGCGCGTGCGCGGCGGCGCCGTCGATGAACCGCGCGAGTTCGATGTCGCGTTCGGTCAGGCCGTCGGCGTCGTGGGTCGACAGCGTGATGTCGACACGGTTGTACACGTTGAACCATTCCGGATGGTGGTTCATCTCCTGCGCCTTGATCGCGACGCGCGTCATGAAGCCGAACGCTTCGTTGAAATCGGCGAAGCGCAGGCGGCGCTGGATCGCGTCGCGGCCCGGCACGGCCGTCCAGTGCGGCAGGTCTTCGAGCCGGGTCTTGCGTTCTTCGGATGTGAGCTTGTGGATCATCTTGCACCTCTCGTTCGGTAACGGCGCCCACGCGCGGCTGCACCGCGCGGCGAGGCCGGCATCGTTCATTGTTTCATAGTTGCGCAAAGGGTGACGGGCGGCCGGCCGACGGCGCTCGGCGCCGCGGTACGTCACGCGTCGGCGTCGTCGGGCCAGCCTTCGCCCGTGCCGCGATGCAGCACGCGGTCGGTGTCGAGCACCGCGCCGGCCGCGAATTCGGGCAGCGCCGCGAGCCGGTCGGCCAGTGCGCGGCCGTCGACGTCCGCGAGCGCGAACAACTGCGCGAAATCGTCGATCACGAAGTAGGTCTTCTGGAATGTGTCGATCCGGTACTTCGTGCGCATCACGCGCTCGAGGTCGAACGCGAGCCGGTTCGGCGCCGCGCTTTCGAGGCTGTACAGGCTTTCGCCCTTGCTCGACACGATCCCGGCGCCGTAGATCGACAGCCCGTTGGTCCCGCGCGGGTCGCGGATCAGCCCGAATTCCACCGTATACCAATAGAGGCGCGCGAGCCGCGCCAGTGCCGCTTCGTCGTCGGCGACCGCGAGCGCGGTGCGGCCGTACGCCTGCATGTAGTCGGCGAACACCGGGTCGATCAGCAGCGGCACGTGGCCGAACAGGTCGTGGAAGCAGTCGGGTTCCTGCAGGTAGTCGAGCTGGTCGGGACGGCGCATCCACCAGGTGACGGGGAAACGCCGGTTCGCGAGGTGCTCGAAGAACACGCGGTCGGGCACGAGGCCCGGCACCGCGACGATTTCCCAACCGGTCGCGGGCTTCAACTGGCGGTTCACGTCCGCGAACGACGGTACGCGATCGGCCGGCAGCTCGATCTTGCCGAGCCCGGCGACGAACGCATCGCACGCGCGGCCGCGCAGCAGGGCCGACTGGCGCGCGTAGAGCTGCTGCCACACCGCGTGGTCGACCTGGCCGTAGCGCTGCAGCGGCTGGTCGATGGTGAAATCGGCGCGGGTTTCGAGGCCCGCATCGAACTGCTCCTGCAGTTTCGCAGTGACGACGGTGGACATGATCAGGCTCTGCACGCTGGGGTTGGAACCATGCAAGTGTAGAGCGGGCTGCGCGCGGATTGGGCGCATAGTTGGCGTTGATTTGCTGACTGATGCGATAATCACGCATCAAACCAAGAATCAATGCGGAGAATGCTCATGCTGGAACTCGATCACTTCGATCTCGCGCTGCTGGACGTGCTGCAGCGCTTCGGGCGCGCGACGCATCAGCAACTGGGCGAGGAGGTGCCGCTGTCGCCGTCGCAGATCGGCCGGCGGCTGCAGCGGCTCGAGGCGGCCGGCGTGATCGAAGGCTACCGCGTGATGTTGCGCCCCGAAAAACTCGGGCTCGGCGTGACCGCGTTCACGAGCCTGAAGCTCAAGCATCACGGCGATTCGATCATCGAACAGTTCCAGCAGCAGATCGACGTGCTGCCCGAAGTGCTCGAATGCCATGCGGTGGTGGGCGATGCCGACTACCTGCTGCGGATCGTCGCGCCGGATCTCAACGCGCTGTCGCAGTTCGTGATGAAGAAGCTGATGCGGGTGCCGGGCGTCGACAGCGTGCGCTCGAACATCGTGCTGACGACCTTCAAGCGCAACGGTGCGCTGCCGCTCGCGCATCTGGCGCCCGGCGCTGCGTGACCGGGAGGCGGCAGCGGCAGGGGCGCTGAAGGCGGGACGCGCAGCGCCGCCTTCTGTGGGGCCGGATCAGGCCGTTTCAGGCTCGGCGTCGGCGTTCAGCAGATCGACGTACGCGACCGCGACGAGATCGTCCTGCGCCACGCCGAGCTTCGCGAACACCTCGTGCGCTTCCGCTTCGCCGCCCGCTTCGTCGTCGTCGGGGCCGAGCACGACCTCGAGCTCGATGAAATCGCCGAGGCCGTCGACGCGGTCGAGGTGGATACGCGTGCGGCCCGTGAGGTACACGTGCCGCTCCTTCGTCACGATCCCGCGCGTGGTCAGCGCGGTCGCGAGCAGCGAATGCATCGCGTCGGGGTTCGTGACCGGGCTGCGCGTGTAGTACGACGCCTTCGGGCCGTCGCGGTCGTCGCGCTGGTAGAAGATCAGCTCGGCGGGCGTGCCGTCCTCGAAGCGGCGCAGCTTGAGCCGGCCGCGCGGCACGTCATAGAAGAAATCCTGCTGGCGGTAGAACAACGGTGCTTCGGTCGCGAGCTGGGCCGCCTGTTCGCGCAGCCGGTCGAATTCGCGGGCGCGGGCTTTGATCTCGATGTTGCGGGCCATGCGGGTCTCCTTCAATCGGGGTCTCGCGGTGTGCGAACGCACAATCTAGCAAAAAGCCTGCGATGGTGGCGTGACGAGCGGACGGGGCGCGGCGACGCGACGCGGGGCGGGCTCGGCGGCGATTTCGCCCGCGATGGCGATCCGCGGCATGCGTGAGGCACCGAAACCCGGTGCGCAACCGGTCACCTCGACATCAGCCACGCTCATATCGCCCACTGCGCTTCGATCAGCCGCAGCGCGGCCGCGATCGCCGGCTCGTCGCGCCGCGCGGCGAGCGTCACGAACGTCAGTTCGGTCGGCACCGTCACGGGTTCGACGATCGTCAGCGCATGCGCGTGCGCTTCGGCCAGCGCGGTCGAATCGCGCGCGAGCGTCAAACCGATTCCCGATTTGACGAGGTCGAGCATCGATTGCTCCTGGTCGACCTCGGCGACCTTCACCGGCTGCGCGCCGGCCGCCGCGAAACGCCGCGACAGCAGCCGGTGGTGCGCGGATGCCGGCGGCGTCCAGATCCACGGCAGCGCGGCGAGCGCGCGCCAGTCGTGCGCGCGCTGCACGCGCTCCTTCCAGCCGGCCGGCGCCAGGACGCGATATTCGAAGCGCGTGAGCGTGACGGTGTGGAACAGCGCGTCGTCGCGCGGCGAGTCCTCTTCGGGGCGGCCGATGTAGTAGCCGACGTCGAGCGCCTGCGCGCGCACCTGTTCGATCACCCAGCCCGACATCCCGTGCCGCAGCGCGGTCTCGATCTGCGGATGGGTCTCGACCAGCGCGCGCAGGAAGCCGCCGAGCCGCAGGAAGCCCGGATCGAGGATCGTGCCGATCCGCAGCCGGCCGCGCACCTCGTGCCGCAGCGCGGCCGCGGCGCGCTGTACGTCGGCGGCCGCGGCGAGCGCGCGTTCCGCATGCGGCAGCAGCGTCTGCCCGTCGCGCGTAAGCGCAAGCCCGCGCGACGTTCGCGTGAACAGCGCGACGCCGAGCGTTTCCTGCAGATGCTTGATCTGCAGGCTGACGGCCGGCTGCGTGACGTGCAGTTGCGCGGCGGCGCGCGTCAGGTTGCCTTCGCGCGCGACCGTCGCGAACGCGCGGAGCAAGGTGAGATCCATCGTCGTGATATGAGCGTGGCTTATAACGCAGTTCAGCATAACTCATTGGATCGGCGGCCGGGCGCGGGAGTACGCTTCATCGGGTCGTCATGGCGCGCGGGGCTGCAGGCGCGGCTCGCGACGCACTATGCTGAAAATGACGCGCGGTATCGCGCCGCGCGGTACACAACAACGCGCTCGCAGGGGCCGGAGTCAGCGCTGGAGCGCTCGTCCGGGTCGACCGCGAAGCATGAGGCCCGAGTCAGTGCCAAAGCACTCACTCGGGTCGACAGGAGACACGCCGTGAGTACTCAACGCACGCTCGAGGGCGAATTCGACTACGTGATCGTCGGCGCGGGCACCGCGGGCTGCGTGCTCGCGAACCGCCTGACCGAGGATCCCGACATCAGCGTGCTGCTGCTCGAAGCGGGCGGCAAGGACGACTATCACTGGATTCATATCCCGGTCGGCTATCTGTACTGCATCGGCAACCCGCGCACCGACTGGTTGTACAAGACGCAGCCCGAAGCGGCGCTCAACGGTCGCGCGCTGTCGTATCCGCGCGGCCGCGTGCTCGGCGGCTGCTCGTCGATCAACGGAATGATCTACATGCGCGGCCAGCGCGAGGACTACGACAACTGGGCGCAGGAAACCGGCGACGCCGGCTGGTCGTGGGACAGCGTGCTGCCGATCTTCAAGCGCAGCGAGGATCATCACGCGGGCGCGAGCGATGCGCACGGCGCGGGCGGCTACTGGCGCGTCGAGAAGCAGCGGCTGCGCTGGGAGATCCTCGAATCGTTCGCGCAGGCCGCGCAGCAGACGGGCATCCCCGCCACCGACGATTTCAACCGCGGCGACAATGCCGGGGTCGGCTACTTCGAAGTGAACCAGAAGCGCGGCGTGCGCTGGAATACGTCGAAGGCGTTCCTGCGGCCCGCGATGGCGCGCCCGAACCTGACCGTGATCACCGGCGCGCATGCGCAACGCGTGATTTTCGACGGGCGGCGCGCGGTGGGTGTCGAGTACCACGGCGGCGGCACCGACTACGTCGCGCGGGCGCGCTCGGAAGTGCTGCTGACGTCGGGCGCGGTGAATTCGCCGCAACTGCTCGAACTGTCGGGTATCGGCGATGGCCGGCGGCTGCAGGCGCTCGGCATCGACGTCGTACAGGATCTGCCGGGCGTCGGCGAAAACCTGCAGGATCACCTGCAATTGCGGATGGCGTTTCGTGTCGACGGCGTGCGCACGCTCAACACGCTGTCCGCGCGCTGGTGGGGCAAGCTGATGATCGGCGCCGAATATGCGCTGCTGCAGCGCGGGCCGATGTCGATGGCGCCATCGCAGTTGGGCGCGTTCGCGAAATCCGATCAGGACGATCCCGCACTCACGCGCCCCGATCTCCAGTACCACGTGCAGCCGCTGTCGCTCGAACGCTTCGGCGAGCCGTTGCACGGCTTCAACGCCTTTACGGCGTCGGTCTGTCATTTGCGGCCGAGCTCGCGCGGCAGCGTGCACGTCACGAGCGCCGATCCGGCCAGCGCACCGGCGATCGCGCCGAACTATCTGTCGACCGACCACGATCGCCACGTCGCCGCGAATGCGCTGCGCCTCACGCGCCGGATCGCCTCCGCACCGGCGCTCGCACGCTATCGCCCCGAGGAAATCCTGCCCGGCCCGCAGTACCGGACCGAGGCCGAACTGATCGATGCAGCCGGCGCCGTCGGCACGACGATCTTCCACCCGGTCGGCACGTGCCGGATGGGGCGCGCCGACGACGCGCGCGCGGTGGTCGACAGCCGGCTGCGCGTGCGCGGCATCGCCGGGTTGCGGATCGTCGATGCGTCGGTGATGCCGTTCATCACGTCGGGCAATACCAATTCGCCGACGCTGATGATCGCCGAGCGCGCGAGCGACATGATTCGTGCCGACCGCCGTGCGGCGCGCGAAGCGATGGCGGTGCGCACCGAAGCCGCTGTGACGGCGGCATGACGACCCGCTGACGCGCACGCCAGCGGGCGGTCATGCGAACGCCCGCTGATTCGCTATGCGAAACAAGCTGCCGTCGTATCCGCTCGAACGGCAAGATCCGTGCAAGCCGCGCCGTCGCGCGGCTTTTTTCATCGCGTGCGTGCCCGGTCCTGCAGCAGGTCAACGCGTGATGATGCACGTGTCAAAAAAGCGCGGTGAATAACCGCGCGCAGTCTCGGCCGATATGGCGGCCAGCCCTATAAGTGCAAATCCCGATGATTGCACTGCACCAACGGCGCGACAATGTTCTGTAATGTGCATACGCGTCGGCGCGGGAGACCACCCTCGAGGCGTACCACGGCGCCCGGGGGCAGCCCGCTGATCCGCTGACCTGTTCGCGGCCGCTTGCGCCAGGCTTCCCGGTGCTTCGCCTGACTTCGTACGGAAGGGAACATGATTCTCGGCGACACGATTCTGGAAACACGCGGACTGACGAAGGAATTCAGGGGCTTCACCGCCGTGAACGGTGTCAACCTGCGTGTGCGGCGCGGTGCGATCCACGCATTGATCGGGCCGAACGGCGCGGGCAAGACCACCTGTTTCAACCTCCTCACCAAATTTCTGACGCCGACGGCCGGCCAGATCGTCTTCAACGGCATCGACATCACCGACGAGCGGCCCGCGCAGGTCGCGCGGCGCGGCATCATCCGCTCGTTCCAGATTTCGGCCGTGTTCCCGCACCTGACCGCGCTGCAGAACGTGCGCATCGGCCTGCAGCGCGCGCTCGGTACCGAATTCCATTTCTGGCGCAGCGAGCGCACGCTGAAGCGGCTCGACGATCGCGCGATGGATCTGCTCACGCAGGTCGGCCTCACCGATTTCGCGCACGTGCCGACCGTCGAGCTGGCCTACGGCCGCAAGCGCGCGCTCGAGATCGCGACGACGCTGGCAATGGAGCCCGAACTGATGCTGCTCGACGAGCCCACGCAAGGGATGGGCCACGAGGACGTCGACCGCGTGACCGCGCTGATCAAGAAGGTCGCGAGCGGCCGCACGATCCTGATGGTGGAACACAACATGAACGTGATCGCGGGGATCTCCGACACGATCACCGTCCTGCAACGCGGCGAGGTGCTGGCCGAAGGCTCGTATGCGGAAGTGTCGAAGAATCCGCTCGTCATCGAGGCCTACATGGGCAGCGCCGACGCGGCGCTCGCGGGGGCGCACGCATGAAGCACAGCGAACGGGAGGAACGCGAATTGAGCGGCGTCGAGAGCGGTACGCCTGCGCTGGAGATCACGGGCCTGGAGGCCTGGTACGGGGAATCCCACATCTTGCACGGTGTCGACCTGACCGTGCATCGCGGCGAGGTCGTCACGCTGCTCGGCCGCAACGGCGCGGGCCGCACGACGACGCTGCGCGCGATCATGGGCCTCACGGGCCGCCGCAGCGGGTCGATCAAGGTCGCGGGCCACGAGACGATCGGCCTTTCGACGCATCGCATCGCGCATTTCGGCATCGGCTACTGCCCGGAGGAGCGCGGGATCTTCTCGAGCCTGTCGTGCGAGGAGAACCTGATGCTGCCGCCGCTGATCGGGCCGCGCGAGCATGCGATGTCGCTCGACGAGATCTACGCGATGTTCCCGAACCTTGCGTCGCGCCGGCAGAGCCAGGGCACGCGGCTGTCCGGCGGCGAGCAGCAGATGCTCGCGGTCGCGCGGATCTTGCGCACCGGCGCGAACCTGCTGCTGCTCGACGAGATCTCCGAAGGCCTCGCGCCGGTGATCGTCCAGGCGCTCGCACGGATGATCGTCGCGCTGAAGGCGCGCGGCTACACGATCGTGATGGTCGAACAGAATTTCCGCTTCGCCGCGCCGCTCGCCGACCGCTTCTACGTGATGGAGCACGGCAGCATCGTCGAGCATTTCCGCGCCTCCGAACTGGAAGGCAAGATGCCGACGCTGCACGACCTGCTCGGGGTGTGACGCCGCCCCGTTTCCCTTGCCGCTAGCCGTGGCGGCCCTCGAACAACCACAACGCATCAGAACAACAGGAGACGTCAATGAAAATGAAGACCCTCGCACAGGCCTGTCTCGCGCTCGCGACCGCCGCGCTCACCGCCGGCGCCGCCCACGCGGCGGATACCGTGAAGATCGGCTTCATCACCGACATGTCGGGGCTTTACGCGGATATCGACGGGCAGGGCGGTCTCGAGGCGATCCGCATGGCGGTCGCGGACTTCGGCGGCAAGGTGCTCGGCAAGCCGATCGAGGTCGTCTATGCCGACCACCAGAACAAGGCCGACATCGCCGCGTCGAAGGCGCGGGAATGGATGGACCGCGGCGGCCTCGATCTGCTGGTCGGCGGCACGAACTCGGCCACCGCGCTGTCGATGAACCAGGTCGCGGCCGAGAAGAAGAAGGTCTACATCAACATCGGCGCGGGCGCCGACACGCTGACCAACGAGCAGTGCACGCCGTACACGGTCCACTACGCGTACGACACGATGGCGCTCGCGAAGGGCACCGGCTCGGCGGTGGTGAAGCAGGGCGGCAAGAGCTGGTTCTTCCTGACGGCCGACTATGCGTTCGGCAAGGCGCTCGAGAAGAACACGTCGGACGTCGTGAAGGCGAACGGCGGCCAGGTGCTCGGCGCGGTGCGTCACCCGTTGTCCGCGTCGGATTTCTCGTCGTTCCTGTTGCAGGCGCAATCGTCGAAGGCGCAGATCCTCGGCCTCGCGAACGCGGGCGGCGACACGATCAACTCGATCAAGGCCGCGAAGGAGTTCGGCATCACGAAGACGATGAAGCTCGCCGCGCTGCTGATGTTCATCGACGACGTGCACAGCCTCGGCCTCGAAACGACGCAGGGCCTCGTGCTGACCGACAGCTGGTACTGGAACCGCGACGCGGCGTCGCGCCAGTGGGCGCAGCGCTACTTCGGCAAGATGAAGAAGATGCCGTCGAGCCTGCAGGCGGCCGACTACTCGTCGGTGACGACCTACCTGAAGGCCGTGCAGGCCGCCGGGACGACCGACTCCGACAAGGTGATGGCCGAGCTGAAGAAGATCAAGATCAGCGACTTCTACGCGAAGGGCTACATCCGTCAGGACGGCAGCATGATCCACGACATGTACCTGATGGAAGTGAAGAAGCCGTCCGAATCGAAGGAGCCGTGGGACTACTACAAGGTGCTCGCGACGATTCCGGGCGAACAGGCGTTCGGCACCAAGCAGGAAACGCGCTGCGCGCTGTGGAAGTAGGTATCGCTTAGCGGCGCGCACGGGCGCGCCGCATGGTGGCGGTTGCAGCGACGTGCCCGCTGCGCCGCCCGCGTGCGCGATGCAGGGAAGTTGCGCACGCAACGAAACTCATTCTGACGGCTAAGTCGATGGACATCTTTGGCATTCCGTTGCCGGCGATGCTGAGCCAGTTGCTGCTCGGGCTCGTCAACGGCTCGTTCTACGCGATCCTGAGCCTCGGGCTCGCGGTGATCTTCGGGCTGCTCAACGTGATCAACTTCGCGCACGGCGCGCTGTTCATGCTGGGTGCGATGCTCGCGTGGATGGGCCTGTCGTATTTCGGGCTGCCGTACTGGGCGATGCTCGTGCTCGCGCCCGTGCTCGTCGGCGCGTTCGGGATCGCGATCGAGCGCTCGATGCTGCGCTGGCTGTACAAGCTCGACCACCTGTACGGGCTGCTGCTCACGTTCGGCCTCACGCTGGTCGTCGAAGGCGTGTTCCGGTCGATCTACGGGTCGTCGGGCCAGCCGTACGACGTGCCGTCGCAGTTGGCCGGCGCGACCAACCTCGGCTTCATGTTCCTGCCGAACTATCGCGCGTGGGTCGTCGTCGCATCGCTCGCGGTGTGCCTCGCCACCTGGTTCGTGATCGAGAAGACACGGCTCGGCGCGTATCTGCGTGCCGGCACCGAGAACCCGAAGCTCGTCGAGGCGTTCGGCGTGAACGTGCCGATGATGATCACGCTCACCTACGGCTTCGGCGTCGCGCTCGCCGCGTTCGCGGGCGTGCTGGCCGCGCCGGTGATCCAGGTGTCGCCGCTGATGGGCCAGCCGATGATCATCACCGTGTTCGCGGTGGTCGTGATCGGCGGGATGGGCTCGATCCTCGGCTCGATCGTCACGGGCCTGCTGCTCGGCGTGATCGAGGGCTTCACGCGCGTGTTCTATCCCGAAGCGTCGGCCACCGTCGTGTTCGTGATCATGGCGATCGTGCTGCTGTTCCGCCCGGCGGGCCTCTTCGGCAAGGAAAAATGATGCAGAGAAAAGTGCTCTACGGCGTGCTGCTCGCCGCACTGCTCGCCGCGCCGTTCATCGGCGCGTATCCGGTGTTCGTGATGAAGGTGCTCGCGTTCGCGCTGTTCGCGGCGGCGTTCAACCTGCTGATCGGCTATACGGGGCTGCTGTCGTTCGGCCATGCGATGTTCCTCGCGACGGCCGGCTATGCGACCGGCTATTCGATGCAGACGCTCGGTTTCACGCCCGAGCTCGGCGTGCTGGCCGGCACCGTCGCCGCGACGGTGCTCGGGCTCGTCGTCGGGCTGTTCGCGATCCGCCGGCAGGGCATCTACTTCGCGATGATCACACTCGCGTTCGCGCAGATGGTCTACTTCATCTATCTGCAGGCGCCGTTCACGCACGGCGAGGACGGCCTGCAGGGCGTGCCCCGCGGTCGCCTGTTCGGGCTGCTCGACCTGTCGAACGACGTCGCGCTGTACTACGTCGTACTGACGGTGGTCGTGGCCGCGTGCGCGTTCATCGTGCGGATCGTCCATTCGCCGTTCGGCCAGGTGCTCGTCGCGATCAAGGAGAACGAGGCGCGCGCGATCTCGCTCGGCTACGACACTGACCGCTTCAAGCTGCTCGCGTTCATCCTGTCGGCCGGGCTCGCGGGGCTGGCCGGCTCGCTGAAGGTGCTGGTGCTCGGCTTCGAGACGCTGTCGGACGCGTACTGGACGATGTCGGGCCTCGTCGTACTGATGACGCTCGTCGGCGGGATGGGCACACTGTTCGGGCCGCTGCTTGGCGCCGCGCTGATCGTGGCGCTGGAAGACCGGCTCGGCGACATCGGCGAATGGCTCGCGTCGACGACGGGCGTCGCGTGGTTCCATTCGCTCGGCGAATCGGCGACGATCGTCACCGGGCTGATCTTCATCGCATGCGTGCTGGCGTTCCGGCGCGGCATCGTCGGCGAGATGGTCGCGCGGATCAAGCCGCTCAGGGCCTCGTCGTGAACCTGCGGCGCGGCGCCCGCGCGTTGATGCGAAGCACCATCCGGCACGCGCTGGAAGGGCGCTGCGGCGGGCTCGGGCCGTCACCGCGCGGCAGATTGGTGCCCCATTTTCGTGCGGCGATGCACCATAGGGGTAAATGCTAAGTTGTCGTGGTGCTTAAGCCTCTTTAAGATTCACCTTAGTTCTGATGCACCGCGAAACGAATTTGCAGGTGGAGAACGAGGAGACAATCGAGGCACAAAGTGCCCGGACCCCAAAGCGCTGTTGGACGGAATCCAACAGCGCTTTTTCATTTGCGTGCACGGATTCCCTCGATGGTGCATCGGCCCGCGTGACGGCCATCTTTCGCGTTTGCGTTCGCACCGTGTCTTTCCGCGCTTCGCCGCGTCCTCCGTTTTTCCGTTCCCGTGATTCGTTTGCAGAGCGCGCGCCATTGCGCACCTGCTGTCCGGGCTTACCCGGTTGGCGTGCGCGAAACGCGTCCGTTACACTCAGCTTTCGCCGACCGAGCGGTCGGGAAAACGGTCGGCAGTTCTCCTACAAGCAGAATGCAGAAGAGGGAGTACGGTTGGATGAGCAGCGCGGGACGATGGTTAGGGGCAGGAAGGGCGGCTGGCGCCGTTCGCTCATCGCGGGGTGGGGCGATGGTCGACGCGGCTTTACCGAGCCGTTTTGCGGCCTGTATGCGTGCTCCGATGCCATTGAATGTCGTTGCGTTCGCATCCGTATCCGCATTCTCATGAGCCGCCGGTTTTCCGACGTTTCATCGCACGCGTGCCCGGCCGCCTCGGGCCGGCACGGCGGGCGTTCCCGCCATCGTTGCGCACGCACCGATTTTCCTCGCGATTCCGCATTTTTTTGCCTGCTTCATCCTGACGACATTGCTGCTGCGCATCGTGATGGTCGAATGACCGTCGCGGCCGGCGCGCGACGCATGGGTGCGGCGTTTCACGGGAAAACGAGCATGGCGCGGATGAACGTGATAATTAATATATTAACTTGTTTGGGAACGGGGAGCCGCCCGAGCGACCGTGGTTTTTTCGAGCAGCGTTTGGAGACAACGTAAATGAAGATGAATCGATGGATGGAGGCCCTGCTTGCCGCGGGTCTCGTGTGTGCGGCGGCCACGGCGTCGGCGCAGGTGAAGATCGGCGTGACGCTGTCGGCCACCGGCCCGGCCGCCTCGCTCGGGATTCCGGAAAAGAACACGATCGCGCTGCTGCCGAAGGAAATCGCGGGCAAGAGCGTGCAGTACATCGTGCTGGACGACGCGTCCGACACGAGCCGCGCGGTGCAGAACGTGCGCAAGCTGATTGACGAGGACCACGTCGACGCGATCATCGGCTCGTCCGTCACGCCGAATTCGCTCGCGATGCTCGATCCCGTGTCGCAGGGCAAGACGCCGGCGATCTCGCTCGCGGCGAGCGCGCAGATCATCGCGCCGATGGACGCGAAGCGCGCATGGATGTTCAAGGTGCCGCAGAACGATCAGCTGATGGCCGACGCGATCGCCGGCTACATGGCCAAGCACGGCGTGAAGACGGTCGGCTTCATCGGCTTCGCCGATGCGTACGGCGACAGCTGGTACAAGACATTCGACGCGGCGGCCGCGAAGAACGGGCTGAAGCTCGTGTCGAACGAGCGCTACAACCGGACCGACGCATCGGTGATGGGGCAGGTGCTGAAGCTGCTGGGCGCGAACCCGGATGCGGTGCTGATCGCCGGCTCCGGCACGCCGGCGGCGCTGCCGGCCAAGACGCTGAAGGAGCGCGGCTACAAGGGCAAGGTGTACCAGACGCACGGCGTCGCGAACAACGATTTCCTGCGTGTGTGCGGCAAGGATTGCGAAGGCGAGATCCTGCCGGCCGGCCCCGTGCTCGTGACCGACCAGCTGCCCGACTCGAATCCGGTGAAGAAGCCGGCGCTCGGCTATAAGGCCGCGTACGAGAAGGCCTACGGCGCGGGTTCGTTGTCGACGTTCGGCGGCCATGCGTGGGATGCGGGCCTGCTGCTGCAGCGGGCGATCCCGGAGGCGCTGAAGAAGGGCCAGCCGGGCACCGAGGCGTTCCGCGAAGCGCTGCGCGCGTCGCTCGAAAGCGTGAAGGATCTGCCGGTCTCGCACGGCGTGATCAACATGACGGCGACCGATCACAATGGCTTCGACACGCGTGCGCGCGTGATGGTGCAGATCGTCGACGGCAAGTGGAAGCTGCAGGCCGAGTAAGCATCACGTGAAACCGGCACACGCGGCGCGAACGGCGCCGCGTGTGCCGTCGGCAGGGTGGTGCGCCTCATGGCCACCGCCGTGCCGCCTGGAACCACCGGGGCCCGCCGCATGACGCGCGACGTGCCGATCGCGTCGCGCGAGCCCCGACCGTTTCCGCCTTTCGTTTCTCCGCAGCCTTCTCTCGATACACGAAACGTATGGATCTCTCGATTGCGGCGATCCTCGCGCAAGACGGCATCACGACCGGCGCCATTTATGCATTGTTGTCGCTGGCGCTCGTGCTGGTGTTTTCCGTCACGCGGGTGATCTTCATTCCCCAGGGCGAGTTCGTCGCCTACGGTGCGCTGACGCTCGCCGCGTTGCAGGCGCAGAAATTCCCCGCCACCTGCTGGCTGCTGTTCGTGATGGGCATCGCGTGCTTCCTGCTCGAAGTCGGCGGCCTGATCCGGCATCGCGAACGACGCCATCAGCTCGGCCGCACGCTCGCGACGCTCGGCAGCCGCTACATCCTGCTGCCGCTCGCGGTGTTCGCGATCACGCGCAGCTTCGCCGCGCAGCCGATGCCGATGCTCGCGCAGATCGCGCTGACGCTCGCGATCGTCGTGCCGATGGGGCCGTTCGTCTACCGGCTCGTGTACCAGCCGATCGCCGAAGGCACGACGCTGCTGCTGCTGATCGTGTCGGTGGCCGTCCATTTCGCGATGGTCGGCCTCGGCCTCGTGATGTTCGGCGCGGAAGGCTCGCGCACCAACGGGTTCTCGGACGCGTCGCTCGCGATCGGCAGCATGACGGTGTCGGTGCAGAGCGTCCTGGTCGTCGTCACGGCGCTGGTGCTGATCGGCGCGCTCTACGTGTACTTCGGCCGCACGATCGCCGGCAAGGCGCTGCGCGCGACCTCGGTGAACCGGCTCGGTGCGCGGCTCGTCGGCATCGGCACGACCGAAGCCGGACGGCTCGCGTTCACGTTCGCGGCGGGGCTCGGCGTGCTGTCGGGGATCCTCGTCGGCCCGCTGACGACGATCTACTACGACTCGGGCTTCCTGATCGGCCTGAAGGGCTTCGTCGGCGCGATCATCGGCGGGCTCGTCAGCTATCCGCTCGCGGCCGCCGGCTCGCTGCTCGTCGGCGTGCTCGAATCGTATTCGTCGTTCTGGGCGAGCGCCTACAAGGAGGTGATCGTGTTCACGCTGATCATTCCGGTGCTGCTGTGGCGAAGCTTCGTGACGCCGCATGCGGAAGAGGAAGAGGAGTGACGCGATGAAGACGATGGTACGCAACAAGACCTTCTGGCTGTTTCTCGTGGTGCTGTTCGCGCTGCCGGTGCTGCCCGGCGCGCTCCAGGTACCGGAGTACTGGATCACGCTGCTCAACTACATCGGCCTGTATGCGATCGTCGCGATCGGGCTCGTGCTGTTGACGGGCGTCGGCGGGATGACGAGTTTCGGGCAGGCCGCGTTCGTCGGCATCGGCGCGTATGCGACCGCCTTCCTGACGACACGCTACGGCGTGTCGCCGTGGCTCGCGCTGATCGTCGGCGTCGTGCTGACGGCGCTCGTCGCGCTCGTGCTTGGCGCCGTGACGATGCGGCTGTCCGGACACTTCCTGCCGCTCGGTACGATCGCGTGGGGCCTCGCGCTGTTCTACCTGTTCGGCAACCTCGAACTGCTCGGCAAGTACGACGGGATCAACGGGATTCCGGCGCTGAACCTGTTCGGCATCGTGCTCGAGAGCGGCCGCAGCCTGTATTTCCTGATCTGGGCCGTGGTGCTGGCCGCGATCGTGTCGGTACAGAATCTGCTGAACAGCCGCCCGGGCCGCGCGATCCGCGCGCTGCGCGGCGGCGGCGTGATGGCCGAGGCGATGGGCGTGAACACCGCGTGGATGCGCGTCGTGATCTTCGTCTACGCGGCCGTGCTCGCGGCGGTATCGGGCTTCCTGTACGCGCACCTGCAACGCGCGGTGAACCCGACGCCGTTCGGCCTGAACCACGGGATCGAATTCCTGTTCATGGCCGTGGTGGGCGGCGTGTCGCACGTGTGGGGCGCGGTGCTCGGCGCCGCGATCCTGACCGTGCTGCAGGACTACCTGCAGACGCTGCTGCCGAAGCTGCTCGGTTCGGAAGGCAACTTCGAGATCATCGTGTTCGGCGTGTTGATGGTGCTGCTGCTGCAGTACGCGCGCCAGGGCGTATGGCCGTTCGTCGCGAGGCTGTTCCCGCGCGGACCGCGCGCGCATGTGCCGGAGCAGGCCGACCCGCTGCCGCAGCGCGCGAAACCCGTGGCCGGCGAGCCGCTGCTCGTCGTCGACAACGCACGCAAGCAGTTCGGCGGGCTGGTGGCCGTCAACGACGTCAGCTTCGACGTGAAAGCGGGGCAGATCATCGGGCTGATCGGCCCGAACGGCGCGGGCAAGTCGACCACGTTCAACCTCGTGACCGGTGTGCTGAGGCCCACTGGCGGTGCGATCACGTTCCGTGGCGAGCGCATCGACGGGCTGACGTCGCGTCAGATCGTGCGCCGCGGCATCGGTCGCACGTTCCAGCACGTGAAGCTGTTGCCGGCGATGACGGTGCTCGAGAACGTCGCGATCGGCGCCCACCTGCGCGGCCATACCGGCGTGTGGCGCAGCATCGCGCGGCTCAACGCGCACGAGGAAGCGCAGTTGCTGGCCGAAGCCGCGCGCCAGATCCGCCGCGTCGGGCTCGAGAAGCACATGTACGACGAAGCAGGCAGTCTCGCGCTCGGCCAGCAGCGGATTCTCGAAATCGCGCGGGCGCTGTGCTGCGATCCGACGCTGCTGCTGCTCGACGAACCGGCCGCGGGGCTGCGTTACCAGGAGAAGCAGCAACTCGCCGACCTGCTGCGGCGGCTGAAGGCCGAAGGCATGAGCGTGTTGCTCGTGGAACACGACATGGATTTCGTGATGAATCTCACCGACCGACTGGTGGTGATGGAATTCGGCACGCGGATCGCGGAAGGGCTGCCGCAGGATGTGCAGCAGGACCCGGCCGTGCTGGAAGCGTATCTGGGCGGGGTGGAGTGATGACGGACACGACGATGCCGATTCTCGAAGTGCGCGGGCTGGCGGTGCGGTACGGGAAGGTCGAGGCGCTGCACGGGGCTGCCATCAAGGTCGGGGCGGGGCAGATCGTCAGCGTGATCGGCCCGAATGGCGCCGGTAAATCGACGCTGCTGAACGCGATCATGGGGGCGCTGCCGGTAACGGGGCATGCGTCGGGCGCGGTCGTGTATCGCGGCAACGACGTCGGCGCGTTGCCGGTCGAGCAGCGTGTCGCGCGCGGCATGTGCCTCGTACCGGAGAAGCGCGAGCTGTTCAGCACGATGACGGTCGAAGACAACCTCGTGCTGGGCGCGTATCGGCGCAAGCAGGCGGGGGAATCGAACTTCCTCGATCAGCTCGATCACGTGTTCGCGCTGTTTCCGCGGCTGAAGGAACGCCGCAGGCAGGCGGCCGGCACACTGTCCGGCGGCGAGCGGCAGATGCTGGCGGTCGGACGTGCGCTGATGGGCAAGCCCGACCTGCTGATGCTCGACGAGCCGAGCCTCGGGCTGGCGCCGCTGATCGTGAAGGAGATCTTTCATATCATCAGCGCGTTGCGCGGCACCGGTGTTGCGACGCTGTTGATCGAGCAGAACGCGCGGGCGGCGCTGCAGATCTCCGACTACGGCTATGTGCTGGAGACGGGCGAGTTTGCGCTGGAAGGGCCGGCAGCCGAGCTTGCGCAGAATCCGCAGGTGATCGAGACGTATCTCGGGTTGGCGAAGAAGACGGCTTGATTGGTGACGCGGTGGGCGGGAAACGCGCGGCGTGTTTCACGTGAAACACGCCGTTTTTGTTTGTGAGCCACGAGTGTCGAGGCTTCGACGGTTCAAGGCCGGGGATAAGCCGTGCGGGAACAATCGGAAGCGCTGTGCGGTGCCGGCTGTTGGGCCCCGCACGCTGGGCGATGCACCGCATCTCGGTGGATAAGTGCCCGGACAATCGACAGAAATGCGGTGTGGATGAGGGGCACAGGGCATCGCGTTCGCCTGTTGTGCCGGGCACAGGCGCCGGATCGAGTCAGGCGTTCCACACCTGCTGGGTGGCTAGTACCCCGGTTTTTGCACAGGCGCGAAGATGTGCATTGAACCGCGCGAAGCATTGCCACGGCGGCTCGGAACGACAAATCCGTTCGCCCACAGCGAAAAAAACGCGCAAATGCACAGGCCCTACCATTCGGATGGCCTTCGAGTGAAAAGCGAACCCGCTATAATTCGGCCCATACATTTCTCTGATAGGTTCGTGCGCAGCTCTGCGTACGGAATCCACCATGCTTTTTCCCACAGAATTTGACGTCATCGTCGTCGGTGGCGGCCATGCCGGCACGGAAGCCGCGCTGGCGTCGGCCCGTATGGGCGCGAAGACACTGCTGCTGACCCACAACATCGAAACGCTTGGGCAGATGAGCTGCAATCCGTCGATCGGCGGCATTGGCAAGGGCCATCTGGTCAAGGAAGTCGACGCACTCGGCGGCGCAATGGCCGCCGCGACGGACGAAAGCGGTATTCAGTTCCGAATCCTCAATTCGTCGAAAGGCCCGGCCGTGCGCGCGACACGTGCACAGGCCGATCGCATCCTGTACAAGGCGGCGATCCGCCATCGGCTCGAAAATCAGCCGAACCTGTGGCTGTTCCAGCAGGCGGTCGACGATCTGATGGTCGAAGGCGACCGCGTGGTCGGCGCCGTCACGCAGATCGGCATCCGCTTCCGCGCTCGCGCGGTCGTGCTGACGGCCGGTACGTTCCTCGACGGCAAGATCCACGTCGGCCTGAACAACTACACGGGCGGTCGCGCGGGCGATCCGGCGGCCGTATCGCTGTCGTCGCGCCTGAAGGAGCTGAAGCTGCCGCAGGGCCGGCTGAAGACCGGTACGCCACCGCGTATCGACGGCCGCACGATCGACTTCTCGAAGCTGGACGAGCAGCCGGGCGACCTCGATCCGATCCCCGTGTTCTCGTTCCTGGGCCGCGCGGAGCAGCATCCGCAGCAACTGCCGTGCTGGGTCACGCATACGAACGAGCGCACGCACGACATCATTCGCGGCGGTCTCGACCGTTCGCCTATGTATACAGGCGTGATCGAAGGCGTCGGGCCGCGCTATTGTCCGTCGATCGAGGACAAGATCCACCGGTTCGCCTCGAAGGAATCGCACCAGATCTTCCTCGAGCCGGAAGGGCTGACGACCCACGAGTTCTACCCGAACGGGATCTCGACCAGCCTGCCGTTCGATGTCCAACTCGAACTCGTGCATTCGATGCGCGGCCTCGAGAACGCGCACATCCTGCGCCCCGGCTACGCGATCGAGTACGACTACTTCGACCCGCGTGCGCTGAAGGCATCGCTCGAGACGAAGGCGATCAACGGGCTGTTCTTTGCGGGCCAGATCAACGGCACGACCGGCTACGAAGAAGCGGCGGCGCAGGGACTGTTGGCCGGCCTCAATGCGGGCCGCTACGTGCAGGAGAAGGATGCGTGGTGCCCGCGTCGCGACCAGGCCTATCTGGGCGTGCTGGTCGACGATCTCGTCACGCGCGGCGTGGCCGAGCCGTACCGGATGTTCACGAGCCGCGCCGAGTATCGCCTGAGCCTGCGCGAAGACAATGCCGACATGCGCTTGACTGAAATCGGCCGCGAGCTGGGGCTCGTCGACGACGCGCGTTGGGACGCATTCAGCCGGAAGCGCGACGCTGTTTCACGTGAAACCGAACGCCTGAAGTCGACCTGGGTCACGCCGAAGACGCTGCCGGCGGAAGAGGCGACGGCGTTGCTCGGCAAGGCGATCGATCATGAGTACAGCCTCGCCGAACTGTTGCGTCGGCCTGGCGTGAGCTACGACGGCGTGTGCGGACTGAAGGGCGGCGAGTGCGGCCCCGCAGAGCCGTTGGCGGACGATCCGGTGCTGCTCGAGCAGATCAAGGAGCAGGTCGAGATCGGCATCAAGTATCAGGGCTATATCGAGCGCCAGGCATCGGAAATCGAGCGCAACGACGCGAACGAGAACACGCGCCTGCCGGACGGTATCGACTACCGCGAAGTCCGCGGTCTGTCGTTCGAGGTGAGCCAGAAGCTCAACGAATTCCGGCCGGAAACGATCGGGCAGGCGTCGCGTATCTCGGGCGTCACGCCGGCGGCAATCTCGCTGCTGATGGTGCACCTGAAGCGTCGCGGTCTGGGCCGCCGTAACGGCACGGCCGTGGAGGCCGCAGAGGCTGCGGAGCAGGGGGGCGGCACCGTCCCGACGCAACAATGACGGCGCGTCGCGCGCCGGCGGTTAATCGGGACGTACTGGAAGGGATGCTCGTCGAAGGTACGGCGGCGCTCGACCTCACGCTGACGGATACACAACGCAACCAATTGCTCGACTATGTCGCGCTGCTCGGCAAGTGGAACGCGGTCTACAACCTGACCGCGATCCGCGACCCGAAGCAGATGCTGATCCAGCACATCCTCGATTCGCTTTCCATCGTCCCGCATCTGCGCGGCCGTACGTCGGCGCGCGTGCTCGACGTCGGCTCGGGCGGCGGGCTGCCCGGTATCGTGCTCGCGATCGTCGAGCCGGGCTGGCAGGTCACGCTGAACGATATCGTGCAGAAGAAGTCTGCCTTCCAGACGCAGATGCGCGCGGAGCTGAAGCTCGCGAACCTGTCGGTCGTCACCGGGCGGGTCGAATCGCTGCAGCCGGGTGTCGAAGTGCCGGAAAAATTCGACATGATCGTATCCCGCGCTTTCGCGGATCTATCCGACTTCGTTAAACTTGCTCGACATCTGGTCGCGCCGGGCGGTTCGATCTGGGCGATGAAGGGCGTTCACCCGGACGACGAGATTGCGCGGTTGCCGGAAGGCAGCCGAGTCACGCAGACGATCCGGCTGGCGGTGCCGATGCTCGATGCGGAGCGGCATCTGTTCGAAGTGGCCGTCGACGACGCGAATTGAAGGCGCGCGGTAGCGCGCCGTTTGTTTGAAGGTAAAGGGAACACACCAACGATGGCAAAGATCTTCTGCGTTGCGAACCAGAAGGGGGGCGTCGGCAAGACGACGACATCGGTCAATCTCGCCGCAAGCCTTGCAGCGCAGGAGCAACGAGTCCTGTTGATCGATCTCGACCCGCAGGGCAACGCGACGATGGGCAGCGGGATCGACAAGGCCGCCTGCGAAGCGACCGTGTACGAGGTGCTGGTCGACGGCGTGTCGGTGGCCGATGCGCGCGTGCGTCCGGAAGGCGTCACCTACGACGTGCTTCCCGCGAACCGCGAGCTGTCCGGCGCGGAGATCGAACTGATCAGCATCGACAACCGCGAGCGCCGCCTGAAGGCCGCGCTCGAGCGCGTGGCCGATGACTACGATTTCGTGCTGATCGATTGCCCGCCGACGCTGTCGCTGCTGACGCTGAACGGCCTGTGCGCGGCGCATGGCGTCGTGATCCCGATGCAGTGCGAGTACTTCGCGCTGGAAGGGTTGTCGGACCTCGTCAATACGATCAAGCAGGTTCACGCGAACATGAACCGCGACCTGAAGATCATCGGCTTGCTGCGCGTGATGTTCGATCCGCGCATCACGCTGCAGCAGCAAGTCTCCGATCAACTGAAAGCGCACTTCGGCGACAAGGTGTTCGACGCGGTGATTCCGCGCAACGTGCGCCTGGCGGAAGCGCCGAGTTACGGGTTGCCGGGCGTCGTGTTCGACCGCAGTTCGCGCGGCGCGCAAGCGTATATCCAGTTCGGTGCCGAGATGATCGAGCGCGTGCGCGCGTTCGAGGTGTCGTGATCCGGACATGAGCGAAGCGAGGAAGAAAGACATGAACGCGGTACCAAAGAAGAAGGGCTTGGGACGTGGCCTCGAAGCGCTGCTCGGCGGCAGCGCCGATATCACCGAAGCGGTGAAGATCGAAGGCGCACCGAACACGCTCGCGCTCGGCAAGCTGCAAGCCGGCAAGTACCAGCCGCGCACGCGGATGGACGAGGGCAGCCTGCAGGAGCTCGCGGCCAGCATTCGCGCGCAGGGCGTGATGCAGCCGATCCTGGTACGGCCCATTTCATCAGACAAATACGAGATCATCGCGGGTGAGCGGCGTTTCCGTGCGGCGCGCCTGGCTGGCCTCGATGAAGTGCCGGTGCTCGTGAAGGACGTATCCGATCAGGCCGCCGCCGCGATGGCGCTGATCGAGAACATCCAGCGCGAGGACCTGAATCCGCTCGAAGAGGCGCACGGCATCCAGCGCCTGCTGGACGAGTTCGGTTTCACGCACGAACAGGCGGCCGAATCGGTCGGCCGTTCGCGCAGCGCGGTATCGAACCTGCTGCGCCTGCTGAACCTCGCATCGCCGGTGCAGACGATGCTGCTGGCCGGCGATCTCGACATGGGGCACGCACGCGCGCTGCTCGCGGTCGACGCGGCCACGCAGATCACGCTCGCGCATCAGGTGGTCAACAAGCGCATGTCGGTGCGCGAGACCGAGAAGCTCGTCTCGCACACGACGAAGGAAGCGCCGGCCGTGAAGGCGCGTGCGAAGGACGATGGCGGCCGCGATACGCGTCGCCTCGAAGAGGAGTTGTCCGACCTGCTCGCGTCGACGGTGAAGATCAAGCTCGGCCGCCGCGGGCGAGGGCAGGTGCTGATCGACTTCGGCAACCTCGATGCGCTCGAGGGCATTCTCGCGCGACTGCGCGGCAACGTCGCAACAGAAGAATAACGGGGCAGGTATGGAGGAAACGGGGGCACCGGCACCGCGCCGGTGGCTCGGCTGGCTTGCGCAGGAACCGGTACTGTCGGTGCTCGCGCTTGGGCTGATCGTGCTGCAATGGGTGCGTCCGCAACCATTTTCGGTACTGGCCGATCGCGTCGACTGGCAGACGGTCGCGACGCTCGCGGGCCTGCTGATGCTGACCAAGGCGCTCGAGCTGTCCGGCTGCCTGATGTGGCTCGCGCATCGCATCGTGCATCACGTGCATTCCGAACGCGGGCTCGCGATGCTGCTCGTCGGCTTCGCCGCCGTGCTGTCGATGTGGCTCACCAACGACGTCGCCTTGTTCGTCGTCGTGCCGTTGATGGTGTCGCTGCGCGCGCTGACACCGCTGCCGTTCCGGCGGCTCGTGATCGTCGTCGCGCTGGCCGTCAACGCGGGGTCCGTCGCGACACCGCTCGGTAATCCGCAGAATCTTTTCCTGTGGCAGTTGAGCGGCGTGTCGTTCGGTCGTTTCGTGGTCACGCTCGGACCGCTCGCCCTCGCGCTGATGGCGCTGCTGCTCGTGCTGACCGCGTTGATGTTTCGCGCGAAGCCGCTCGACTTGTCGGGCGACGCCGCCGCGTTGCCCGTACAACGCATGCACGCGCTGATCGCGGCCGTGCTGTTCGCCGCGTTCGTGCTGCTCGCCGATGCGCATCATCCGCTGCCGGGCCTCGTCGGTGTCGCCATCGTGCTGTTCGCCGTCAAACGTGATGCAGTCCTGAAGATCGACTGGCTGCTGTTGCTGATCTTCGTGCTGATGTTCGTCGTGCTGCGCAGCGCGGCTGCGCTGCCCGTCGTGCACGACGCGATCGCGCACGCGCAACTCGATTCGCCGCTGCGCGTCTATGCCGCTGGCGCCGTGCTGTCACAGGTGATCAGCAACGTGCCGGCCGCGATCCTGCTGTCGGAGTTCACGCACGACTGGCGCGCGCTTGCGTTCGGCGTATCGGTCGGCGGCTTCGGTTTCGCGATCGGCTCGCTCGCGAACCTGATCGCGGTGCGCCTCGCGAAGGAGCCGCGCATGTGGCTGCCGTTCCACCTCGTTTCGATTCCGTTCGCGCTGGCGAGCGCGGCGCTCGGTGCGTGGTTGCTCATGCACGGTTGAGCGAGCCGGTGCGTGCGGCACAGGCATGCCGCTCGGGTGACGGGCAGGGCGCACAGCGTGCGCAGTGATCGGGATTGTTGATAAGTGCTGCAACTCACAGTCGAACATCTGTGGCGGCGCGACAACTGATTGGATGAATCGATGCGCGAACATCCGGCGAATTTCGCGCGTCGCGCGTGATGGCTCGGTCACCGCGCGTGGCTTGTTCCGCCGCGTTGCGCCGAGCCATTCGAATGGGCTCGCTTGCAGCCCGTTCCCCGCGGCGATCGCACCGCTTCCGCCAAGCCCGCATCAGGCATCGTTTCCCCGCCATTTACCCCGACACCGGACTTTTTCGCGCAAGAAATACCGGTGCGAAAAACCGACCTTACAACTGTCATCGTACGTCGTCGAATCGGGCGTTTTTTCACATCATGAGGCGTCGTTTTATGCAGGTTTTTGTCGCGTCTAAAGCCTTGAATCACTTGCAACTATCGCTTACAATCGCCCGGATTTGTTAGCTAGGCACCCCTGAAAGCTTTCAGAAAGCTTGGGGTCGGTTTGAAGGATTCTGCGGAAGATTGCGATGGCGGGTCAGGCGCCGGACGACAGGCACGATGATCAGCGCACGCAACGCACCGCTTCGGCGGTTGGCGCGCGGCGTGAATCCGACGATGACTGGGATGTCGAGCAGCAAGATAACAACATCGTTCCGCTGACGCGGGCCGAGGCCGAAAGGCTGTTCGGTCCGAACGTGAGCAAGCCCTCGCGCGTGACCCCCTACAAGGTGGTGTTCGCGCAAGTGGTCCTGTCCCTGGTTGCAACGCTGGCGTGGTGGCTGTTTTCGAAGTCGCCGGGCGCCGCTGCGCAATCCGCGTTTCTGGGCGGAGCGATCGGCTGGGTGCCCAGTGCGGTATTCGTGGCACGACTGAAGGCAGGTGGCTCGGCCACCGTGATGAGCTGGGTGATGGGCGAAGCCCTGAAACTGGCTCTGACGATCGGGATGTTCACCGCGGTGGCGTTCGGCTGGGCCGGCGTGCACTGGGTGCCGTTCCTCGTCACGTACCTCGTCGTGCTGAAGACGTACTGGATCGCGCTGGCCTGGCGGTAAGGAACAAGCAGCGTGCGGTTTCGACAACGAACCGCACCGGCCCGTTCCCGCAATAGCGTGTTGCGGAACGGGGCAAAACGATTTTCGACAATTTGGGTGGCATTAACGATATGGCAGCTAGCGAAGGCACGCGCGGTCCGGATCCGTCCGAGTACATTGCGCACCACTTGCAGAATTTCTCCACCTCGCATCAGACGTCGATTTTCGACATTCACGTCTGGAATCTCGACACGCTGTTCTGGTCGATCGTTTGCGGCATCGTGACGATCGTCCTGCTGCGTCTGGCCGCCCGCAAGGCGACGTCGGGCGTGCCGGGCCGTTTCCAGTGCGCGATCGAGATGCTCGTCGAAATGGTCGAAGACCAGTCGAAGGCCATCGTCCACGGCAATCGTACCTTCATCGCGCCGCTCGCCCTCACGGTGTTCGTGTGGGTCGCGCTGATGAACTCCCTCGACTTCCTCCCGGTCGACCTGCCGGGCCGCGTGATCGGCCTGCTCGGTCTGTCGGACGTGATTTCCCACCATCGCATCGTCCCGACGGCCGACCTGAACGGCACGCTCGGCATCGCGCTCGGCGTGTTCGTCCTGATGATCTACTACAGCATCAAGATCAAGGGCGCGGGCGGCTTTGCGCATGAGCTGCTGTCGGCGCCGTTCGGCGGCCACCCGGCGCTGTGGATCCCGAACCTCGCGCTCAACATCGTCGAATACGTTGCAAAGACCGTTTCGCTCGGCATGCGGCTGTTCGGCAACATGTACGCGGGTGAGCTGTTGTTCCTGTTGATCGCCCTGCTCGGCAGCATGTGGAGCTTCGGTGGCGACGCAACGTTCCTCGGCTTCGTTGGTCATGTGATCGCGGGTAGCGTCTGGGCAATCTTCCACATTCTGATTGTTCTGTTGCAGGCATTCATTTTCATGATGCTGACGCTGGTGTATCTCGGCCAGGCGCACGACACGCACTAAGCGTGGCGTGCAACAAAGAGTCTTCGTTTTAGTTTTTTAAATCTCAGTTCCAAGTCTTTTCACAAAGGAGTGATCATGCAAGCTTACATCGCCAACATCCAGGGTCTGACCGCCATCGGTATCGGCATCATCATCGGCCTGGGTGCAATCGGCGCCTGTATCGGTATCGCGCTGATGGGTGGCAAGTACATCGAAGCCTGCGCACGTCAGCCGGAACTCATCAACCCGCTGCAAACGAAGATGTTCCTGCTGGCTGGTCTGATCGACGCTGCATTCCTGATCGGCGTTGGTGTCGCAATGCTGTTCGCGTTCGCGAACCCGCTCCTGTCGAAGCTCGCAGGCTAAGGTTCCTCGGAAATATGCGTCCGGCGTAAGCCGGCGCAGGGCGGAACGGAGACTTGGGGCGCTGATCGAATGCAACTCGATGAGCGCCTTACCGTTTCATTTTTCCGGAATAGCAGATAAGGAAACACCGTGAATCTCAACGCAACTCTGTTTGCGCAAATGGTCGTGTTCCTGGTCCTCGCGTGGTTCACGATGAAATTCGTGTGGCCGCCGTTGATCAACGCCCTCGACGAACGTTCGAAGAAGATCGCCGACGGCCTCGCCGCCGCGGAGAAGGGCAAGGCGGAACTCGACGCAGCGCACAAGCGCGTGGACCAGGAACTCGCGCAGGCCCGCAACGACGGCCAGCAGCGCATCGCCGACGCTGAAAAGCGTGCCCAGGCGGTCGCCGAGGAAATCAAGGCCAACGCCCAGGCTGAAGCCGCCCGCATCGTCGCCCAGGCGAAGGCGGAAGCAGAACAGCAAATCGTGAAGGCGCGCGAAGCGCTGCGTGGCGAAGTCGCCGCGCTGGCCGTGAAGGGCGCCGAGCAGATCCTGAAGCGCGAAGTCGATCAAACGGCCCACGCCCAACTGCTGAATCAACTGAAAGCCGAGCTCTGATCATGGCCGAACTTGCAACCATCGCCCGCCCTTACGCAGAAGCGCTGTTCCGCGTGGCCGAGGGCGGTGACATCGCCGCCTGGTCCACGCTCGTGCAAGAGCTGGCCCAGGTTGCGCGTCTGCCGGAAGTACTGTCGGTCGCGTCGAGCCCGAAGGTGACGCGCACGCAAGTAGCCGAGTTGCTGCTTGCTGCGGTGAAGTCGCCCGTCGCGGCCGGCGCCGAAGCGAAGAACTTCGTGCAGATGCTGGTCGACAATCATCGCATCGCGCTGCTGCCGGAAATTGCCGAGCAGTTCGAGGCGCTCAAGAACGAACGTGAAGGCGCAGCCGACGCCGAGATCGTGAGCGCGTTCCCGCTGAACGGCGCGGATCTCGACAGTCTCGTCTCGGGCCTCGAACGCAAGTTCAAGCGCAAGCTGAAACCGACGGTCGAAGTCGATTCGTCGCTGATCGGCGGCGTGCGCGTGACGGTCGGCGACGAAGTGCTCGACACCTCGGTTCGCGCGCGCCTCGCATCGATGCAGGCTGCCTTGACCGCCTGAGCGCCACGCCGGCACGCAACAGAATTGACTATCAGGAGCGAATAATGCAACTCAATCCCTCTGAGATCAGCGAGCTGATCAAGAGCCGGATCCAGGGCCTTGAAGCGAGCGCAGACGTTCGCAACCAGGGCACCGTGATCTCCGTGACCGACGGTATCGTGCGTATCCACGGCCTGTCGGACGTGATGCAGGGCGAAATGCTCGAGTTTCCGGGCAACACGTTCGGTCTCGCGCTGAACCTCGAGCGCGACTCGGTCGGCGCGGTGATTCTCGGCGAATACGAACACATCTCGGAAGGCGACATCGTCAAGACGACGGGCCGCATTCTCGAAGTCCCGGTTGGCCCGGAACTCGTCGGCCGCGTGGTCGACGCGCTCGGCAACCCGATCGACGGCAAGGGCCCGGTCAACGCGAAGCTGACCGACGCGATCGAAAAGATCGCCCCGGGCGTGATCTGGCGTAAGTCGGTGTCGCAGCCGGTGCAGACGGGCATCAAGTCGATCGACGCGATGGTGCCGATCGGCCGTGGCCAGCGTGAGCTGATCATCGGCGACCGTCAGTGCGGCAAGACCGCGGTGGCGCTCGACGCGATCATCAACCAGAAGGGCAAGGACCTGATCTGTATCTACGTCGCGATCGGCCAGAAGGCTTCGTCGATCATGAACGTGGTTCGCAAGCTCGAAGAAACGGGCGCGATGGAATACACGATCGTCGTCGCCGCTTCGGCATCGGATTCGGCTGCCATGCAGTACCTGGCACCGTACGCCGGCTGCACGATGGGCGAATACTTCCGCGACCGTGGTCAAGACGCGCTGATCATCTATGACGACTTGACCAAGCAGGCCTGGGCATACCGTCAGATCTCGCTGCTGCTGCGCCGCCCGCCGGGCCGTGAAGCGTACCCGGGCGACGTGTTCTATCTGCACTCGCGTCTGCTGGAGCGTGCGGCTCGCGTGTCGGAAGAGTACGTCGAGAAGTTCACGAACGGCGAAGTGAAGGGCAAGAGCGGCTCGCTGACGGCACTGCCGGTCATCGAAACGCAGGCTGGCGACGTGACCGCGTTCGTTCCGACGAACGTGATCTCGATTACCGACGGCCAGATCTTCCTGGAAACCGACCTGTTCAATGCAGGCATCCGCCCGGCAATCAACGCCGGCGTGTCGGTGTCGCGCGTCGGTGGCGCCGCGCAGACGAAGGTCGTGAAGAAGCTGTCGGGCGGTATCCGTACCGACCTCGCGCAGTACCGTGAACTGGCCGCATTCGCGCAGTTCGCATCGGACCTCGACGAAGCGACCCGCAAGCAGCTCGAGCGCGGCCGCCGCGTGACGGAACTGCTGAAGCAGCCGCAGTACCAGCCGCTGCAGGTCTGGGAACTGGCCGTGTCGCTGTACGCCGCGAACAACGGCTACCTCGACGATCTCGACGTCAAGCAAGTGCTGCCGTTCGAGAAGGGCCTGCGCGACAACCTGAAGACCAGCCACGCTGACCTCATCAAGCGCATCGAAGACACCAAGGATCTCTCGAAGGACGACGAAGGCGCGCTGCGCTCGGCGATCGAAGCCTTCAAGAAGTCCGGTGCCTATTGATCCGCGAGTGACACACTGAGGCCGCGCGGGTGCTGATGCGCCCGCGCCGCTTCGGTCAAGGAGCAAGCTATGGCTGGAATGAAGGAAATTCGCGGCAAGATCAAGAGCGTGCAGAACACGCGCAAGATCACGAAGGCGATGGAGATGGTGGCTGCATCGAAGATGCGTCGCGCGCAGGAACGCATGCGCGCCGCTCGTCCGTATGCAGACAAGGTCCGTGCCATCGCCGCGCACATGAGCCGTGCGAACCCCGAGTACCGTCACCCGTTCATGGTGGCGAACGACGGCGCGCAGACGGCCGGCATCATCCTCGTCACGACGGACAAGGGTCTGTGCGGTGGTCTGAACACCAACGTGCTGCGTGCGACGGTGCAGAAGTTCAAGGAGCTGGAAGAGAAGGGCCAGAAGGTCGAAGCCACCGCGATCGGCGGCAAGGGCCTCGGGTTCCTGAACCGCTTCGGCGCGAAGGTGATGTCGCAGGTCGTGCACCTCGGCGACACCCCGCACTTGGACAAGCTGATCGGCGCCGTGAAGACGCAGCTCGATCTGTACTCGGAAGGCAAGCTGTCGGCGGTTTATATCGCTTACACGCGCTTCGTCAACACGATGAAGCAGGAAGCCGTGATCGAGCAGCTGCTGCCGCTGTCGTCGGACCACTTCGAAGCCGATGACGGTACGCCGGCGACGTCGTGGGACTACATCTACGAGCCGGACGCGCAGGCAGTCGTCGACGAACTGCTCGTGCGTTACGTCGAGGCGCTGGTGTACCAGGCCGTCGCAGAAAACATGGCGTCCGAGCAATCGGCGCGCATGGTCGCGATGAAGGCCGCGTCTGACAACGCGAAGACGGTGATCAGCGAACTGCAGCTCGTATACAACAAGAGCCGTCAGGCCGCGATCACGAAAGAACTGTCGGAGATCGTCGGCGGCGCAGCCGCTGTTTAAGCGCGCGCCCGGGACGACAACTGCGCCTTTGCGCGAGTAAAGAATCAGGTATTTAAAGGAAAAGCGATGAGTACTGCTGCTTTGGTAGAAGGCAAGATCGTACAGTGCATCGGCGCCGTTATCGACGTGGAATTCCCGCGCGACAGCATGCCGAAGATCTACGACGCGCTCATTCTCGATGGCTCGGAACTGACGCTCGAAGTCCAGCAGCAGCTGGGTGACGGCGTGGTCCGTACCATTTGTCTGGGTGCATCCGACGGCCTGCGCCGCGGCCTGACCGTGAAGAACACGGCGAAGCCGATCTCGGTGCCGGTCGGCAAGCCGACCCTCGGCCGAATCATGGACGTGCTCGGCCGTCCGATCGACGAAGCCGGCCCGATCGAGAGCGACGTGACGCGTTCGATCCACCAGAAGGCACCGGCGTTCGACGAACTGTCGCCGTCGACCGAACTGCTCGAAACGGGTATCAAGGTCATCGACCTGATCTGCCCGTTCGCAAAGGGCGGCAAGGTTGGCCTGTTCGGTGGTGCTGGCGTGGGCAAGACCGTCAACATGATGGAGCTCATCAACAACATCGCGAAGGAACACGGCGGTTACTCCGTGTTCGCGGGCGTGGGCGAGCGTACCCGTGAAGGGAACGACTTCTACCACGAAATGAAGGACTCGAACGTTCTCGACAAGGTCGCGCTGGTGTACGGCCAGATGAACGAGCCGCCGGGCAACCGTCTGCGCGTCGCGCTGACCGGCCTGACGATGGCCGAGCACTTCCGTGACGAAGGCCTCGACGTGCTGTTCTTCGTCGACAACATCTACCGTTTCACGCTGGCCGGTACCGAAGTGTCGGCACTGCTCGGTCGTATGCCGTCGGCAGTGGGCTATCAGCCGACGCTGGCTGAAGAAATGGGCAAGCTGCAAGAGCGCATCACGTCGACCAAGAAGGGCTCGATTACGTCGGTTCAGGCCGTGTACGTCCCTGCGGACGACTTGACCGATCCGTCGCCGGCAACCACCTTCGGCCACCTGGACGCAACCGTCGTTCTGTCGCGTGACATCGCTTCGCTGGGTATCTACCCGGCGGTCGACCCGCTCGACTCGACGTCGCGCCAGATCGACCCGAACGTGATCGGTGAAGAGCACTACTCGATCACCCGTCGCGTTCAGCAGACGCTGCAGCGCTACAAGGAACTGCGCGACATCATCGCGATTCTGGGCATGGACGAACTGTCGCCGGAAGACAAGCTGTCGGTCGCACGTGCGCGTAAGATCCAGCGTTTCCTGTCGCAGCCGTTCCACGTCGCTGAAGTGTTCACGGGCTCGCCGGGCAAGTACGTGCCGCTGAAGGAAACGATCCGTGGCTTCAAGATGATCGTCGACGGCGAGTGCGACCACCTGCCGGAACAGGCGTTCTACATGGTCGGCACGATCGACGAAGCCTTCGAAAAGGCCAAGAAGATCCAGTAAGGGCTGAGTGAGTCGCAAGCCGGCGAGTGCCGGCCGGAACGATGAGTCAGTGATGACTTGTATTCCGGCCGCCTGCGCCGGCCGCAATACGCTCAACCCGTGGATGAGATTGGAGTCGATATGGCAACCATCAAAGTAGACGTCGTCAGCGCGGAAGAGCAGATCTTCTCGGGCGAGGCGAAATTCGTCGCGCTGCCGGGCGAAACGGGTGAGCTGGGCATTCTGCCGGGTCACACGCCGCTCATTACCCGGATTCGTCCGGGTGCGGTGCGCATCGAGGTCGAGGGCGGCAACGACGAATTCGTGTTCGTCGCAGGCGGCATTCTCGAAGTGCAGCCGGGCGCCGTGACGGTGCTCGCCGATACCGCGATCCGCGGCAAGGACCTCGACGCGGCGAAAGCCGAGGAAGCACGCAAGCGTGCCGAGGAAACGCTGCAGAACGCGAAGTCGGATCTCGACCTCGCGAAAGCGCAATCCGAGCTCGCGACCGCGATGGCGCAGCTCGAGGCGATCCAGCGTCTGGCGAAGATCCGCAGCCGGCACTGAGCCGCGCCGCGTATCCCGCGAAAGAAAGCAGCCTTCGGGCTGCTTTTTTTTCGCCCGCGTTTCGCCTGCATTTCGTCCATCTTTTTGCGGGCCGGATCGTATCGGCCGGTCGTGCTATTTCACCCGTCCGCCGCGATTCGATGTCAGAGTATCGTCAGCGGAGCGCGGCATCATCCGCGGTGAGGCCGGCCGTCGCGATCGTTGCGGCGGAGGCGCGCAGCAGGCGTGCGCGGCCGATCAGACAAAAACGGACGGAGACATCGATGGCAGCAGACCTTGGCAAGGGGGCGCTGATCGCGCCCGAAAACGGACTGTCGTACGTGCGCGGCGCGACCGACGTGCCGCTATCCGACGCGACGATCGGCCGGTTCCTGCTCGACACGGCCGGCCGCTTCCCCGACCGCCCGGCGGTCGTGTTCCGCGAGCAGCAGGTGCGCTGGACCTGGCGCGCGTTCGCGAACGAGGTCGATGTGCTGGCCGCAGGCCTCGCCGCGCTCGGGATCGTGAAGGGCGACTGCGTCGGCATCTGGTCGCCGAACCGCAGCGAATGGCTGCTCACGCAGTTCGCGACTGCGCGAATCGGCGCGGTGCTCGTCAACATCAACCCGGCCTACCGGCTGTCGGAACTCGAATACGCGTTGAACAAGGTCGGCTGCAAGGCCGTGATCGCGGCCGAGCGCTTCAAGAGCTCCGCGTACGTCGAGATGCTGCAGACCCTCGCGCCGGAGCTTGCGACCGCGACGCCGGGCGATCTGCATGCGGCGCGCGTGCCGAAACTGCGCACGATCGTGTCGATGGGCGAGGTGGCGCCTGCCGGCATGTTCCGCTTCGCGGACGTGATGGCGCGCGGCCGCCGGGCCGTCGATCCGGCGCTGCTCGATGCGATCGGCGCGGCGCTCACGGCCAACGATCCGATCAATATCCAGTTCACGAGCGGCACGACCGGCAGCCCGAAGGGCGCGACGCTCACGCACCGCAACGTCGTCAACAACGCGCGCTCGATCGCGATGGCGATGCGTTTCACCGAACAGGATTCGCTCTGCATCCCGGTGCCGCTCTATCACTGCTTCGGGATGGTGCTGGCCGTGCTCGCCTGCGTGTCGACGGGCGCCGCGATGGTGTTCCCCGGCGAAGCGTTCGACCCGGTGGCGACGCTCGCGGCGGTGGCCGAGGAGCGCTGCACCGCGCTGCATGGCGTGCCGACGATGTTCATCGCCGAGCTCGATCATCCGGCCTTCACGACATTCGACCTGTCGACGCTGCGCACCGGGATCATGGCCGGCTCGCCGTGCCCGATCGAGACGATGAAGCGCGTCGTGTCGCAGATGCATCTTTCTGAAATCACGATCGCGTACGGGATGACGGAGACGAGCCCCGTGTCGTTCCAGAGCTCGACCGACGATCCGCTGGAAAAGCGCACGACGACGGTCGGCCGCATCCAGCCGCATCTCGAAGTGAAGATCGTCGATCCGAGCGGCGACATCGTGCCGGTCGGCGCGACGGGCGAGCTGTGCACGAAGGGCTATTCGGTGATGCTCGGCTACTGGGACGACGACGCGAAGACGCGCGAGGTGCTGGTCGACGGCTGGATGCATACGGGCGACCTCGCGACGCTCGACGCGGACGGCTACTGCAACATCGTCGGCCGCCTGAAGGACATGGTGATTCGCGGCGGCGAGAACGTCTATCCGCGCGAGATCGAGGAATTCCTGTTCCGCCATCCGAAGATCCAGAGCGCGCAGGTATTCGGCGTGCCCGATGCAAAGTACGGCGAGGAGCTGTGCGCGTGGATCGTGCTGCGCGCGGACGAGCAGATGACCGAGGACGACGTGCGCGCGTTCTGCACCGGGCAGATCGCACACTACAAGATTCCGCGCTATATCCGCTTCGTCGACGAGCTGCCGATGACGGTGACGGGCAAGGTGCAGAAGTTCGTGATGCGCGAGCGGATGATCGAGGAGCTGAAGCTCGACGTGCAGAAGACTGCGTGAAGCGGGACGGTGCGCGAAAATGCCGGAAAAACGTGGCGGCCTGCGGGTCGCTACGTTTTCGATGGACGAAAAAAAGCGGGCTTATTAGCCCGCTAAAAACCACACGCTACGGGGTTAGCGCGAGGAGACCAAAGATGAAACCGAATCCGGCGGGGGGCCGGAAACGACTCCAACAGGGATGCCCCTCGGAAGGGCTTCGGTACGTGACCGACTGGCTCGCAGCGCTTCGCGTCCGCTCACACTTGGCACACGAGACCGCATCCGTGTTGAAACCGTTGAGGCCATTGTGGGCGAATTAATGACCCGTCGCGGTAACAAAGTGTTTCAGGTTGTAACGCCCGCCAGATAAGGCTTTCCGGGATTTTTTGCTGTTTTCGGGGTCCTGAAAAAGGTCATTTTTACCCATATTTTCCGCCGCGTTTTCAAGGTATGCGCACGATGCGTTTTTCATGCGTATCGGGCGCGATGAATTGCCGATTTTCACGCGAGAAAGTGCACGGCACGATCGATACCGCGCATGACGATTCATTCGTCGGAAAGATTTTGAAACGTGATCGGAATGCGGGGAAGTCGGCCATTCGGCCAATTCGTCGGGTTTTGCGCCGCTGGAAGGCCCGGCGCAGCGGCGGCAATGTGTAACGGCGTGCGCGGCCGCCGCGGGGTCGGTGCCCATGATCGGCCGCCGCGGCGCGGGTCAGCTTACTTCAGCCACTTGTCCGAAATCGCCTGATATTCACCGGTGGACAGCGCGAGATGCAGCCACTGGTCGACGTACTGCTGGAACGCGACGTCGCCGCGCGGCACCATGTACGCCTTCTCGCCGAACTGGAACGGCTTGTCCGGATGCACCGAGCAAAGGCCCGGATTCAGCTTTTGCTGCAGCAGCGTCTCGGACGCATCCGTCACCATCACGTCGGCCTTGCCCGCGAGGATCTGCTTGAAGATCGTCACGTTGTCCGGGAAGACGGTCAGGTTCGCGTGCGTGAAGAACTGCTTCGCGAAGCGCTCGTTGGTGCCGCCCGGATTCACGATCACGCGCGTCTCGGGCCGGTCGATCTGCGCGACGGTCTGGTACTTGTCGGCATCCGCGCAGCGCACGATCGGCGTCTTGCCGTCGACGACGTACGGCTGCGTGAAGAACACGCGCTTCTGGCGCTCGAGCGTCGTCGATACGCCGCCTACCGCGATGTCGCATTTCGCGACGAAGTCGTTGGTGAGGTTCGACCAGCTCGTCTTCACGTAGTCGGTCTTCACGCCGAGCGATTTCGCGAGCGATTCCGCCATGTCGATGTCGATGCCCTCGAAGCGGCCATCCGCGCGATAGTACGAATACGGCTTGTAGTCGCCCGTCGTGCACACGCGCAGCGCGCCGCGCGCGAGCACGTCGTCGAGCCGCGAGCCGGCGGCAGCGGCGCTCGCGGGCGCCGCCGTGGTCGTGCCCTGCGCGTGCGCGGCGGCGCAGCAAAACGCGGCGGCGGCAGCGAGCGTGGCAAGCGTGGCGAATGTCTTCATCGGTCTCCTCCTTCGTTCGGTTGGATATGAGCGTCCGATCATAACGGAGCCATCGCGCGCGTCATATGGCCGCCATCGCATCGGCATGCGCAGCCCGATCGCGGCTGTCCGGTAAAATGCCGCTTTGCCTTCGCATCGTCGCTCCTACCGTGGCCCATAACCTGCTCAACGACACCTTCCTGCGTGCGCTTCTGCGCGAGCCGACCGACTACACGCCGATCTGGCTGATGCGCCAGGCCGGCCGCTACCTGCCCGAATACAACGCGACGCGCGCGCGCGCCGGCAGCTTCCTCGGCCTCGCGAAGAATCCCGACTACGCGACCGAAGTGACGTTGCAGCCGCTCGAGCGCTTTCCGCTCGACGCGGCGATCCTGTTCTCGGACATCCTGACGATTCCCGACGCGATGGGGCTCGGCCTCGACTTCCAGGTCGGCGAAGGGCCGAAGTTCGCGCATCCGGTGCGCACCGAGGCCGACGTCGCGAAGCTCGCGGTGCCGGACATCGAGGAGACGCTCGGCTACGTGACGGGCGCCGTGCGCGAGATCCGCCGCGCGCTCACCGACGGCCAGGGCCGGCAGCGCGTGCCGCTGATCGGCTTCTCGGGCAGCCCGTGGACGCTCGCGTGCTACATGGTCGAAGGCGGCGGCTCGGACGATTTCCGCACGGTGAAGTCGATGGCGTATTCGCGCCCCGACCTGATGCACCGAATTCTCGACGTGAACGCGCAGGCGGTGGCCGCGTACCTGAACGCGCAGATCGAAGCGGGCGCGCAGGCCGTGATGATCTTCGATACGTGGGGCGGCGCGCTGGCCGACGGCGCGTACCAGCGCTTTTCTCTCGACTACATCCGCCGCGTGGTGTCGCAGCTCAAGCGCGAGCACGACGGCGAGCGCGTGCCGGTGATCACGTTCACGAAGGGCGGCGGGCTGTGGCTCGAGGAGATCGCGGCGACCGGCGTCGATGCGGTCGGGCTCGACTGGACGGTCAACCTCGGCGCCGCGCGCGAGCGCGTCGCGGGGCGCGTGGCACTGCAGGGCAACCTCGACCCGACGATCCTGTTTGCGCCGCCGGCCGCGGTGCGCGAACAGGCGCGCGCGGTGCTCGACAGCTACGGCAACCATCCGGGCCACGTGTTCAACCTCGGGCACGGCATCTCGCAATTCACGTCGCCCGACCACGTCGCCGAACTCGTCGACGAAGTACATACCCACAGCCGCGCGATCCGTAGCGGAGCGGCGGGCTGAACGCAAGCGCCGTCATGCTGCGCTGCGGCATGACGATGTTTCGTTTCTGAAACTAAACAGGACGCAACCCCGCTCCCGTTGCCGATTCGGTGCTTGTCAAGACTTGACTTATACACATTTTCCACGTTGCAGCGCGGTAGAGCCCCGTATCGGTCAATTTGTCTCGCTATGGTTCGGTAATTTGAATAGCAGCCTTATGGAATAAGGCTTCCCGGGACACCTCGGCAAGCGGCGAAAAACAGCGGAAAGCGCGGCCCCGCGCGCGTTGCGGCCGTTGAGGGGCGAGTTCTCAACAAAGTTATCCACAGGCTGGGCAGGGTATACGGCGATTCCTAATGCGAATCCAAAACTTAGCGCCGAATCTGAAGTTTTACTTTAAGTTCGCCGTCACGATGCGGGCGCGGATGCTGGCCGTCCGTCGCCTGCGTGCCGCTGCTGCCGGAGCGTGTGGATGAGCGGTACCTACCTGCGCGTGGCGCTCGACCATCCGCTCGCGACCCTGTTCGACTACCGCTGCGACGTGCAGCCGGCGCCCGGGCCCGGCACGCTCGTGCAAGTGCCGTTCGGCAAGCGGCAGGCCGTCGGGCTCGTTTGCGAAGTCACCACTCACACCGATGTTCCGCCGTCGCGGCTGCGTGCGGTCGACGCGATCTGTACGGAGCTGCCGCCGCTGTCGCCGGACTGGCTCGCGCTCGTGTCGTTCGCCGCCGACTATTATCAGCGCGGGCGCGGAGAAGTCGCGTTGCCGGCGCTGCCGCAGGCGCTGCGCGACGCTGGGCGCTGGGGGCGGCTGCTCGCGCCGGAAGTGCGCTACCGGCCGACCGAAGCCGGCCGCGCGGCGCTGCCCGATGCGTTGCCCGCGCGCGGCGCCGCGCTGCGCCGGCTCGCGCAGGCGCTGGTCGATACCGGCTCGCTGACGCTGCCGGACGCGCGCGCGCTGCATCCGAAGGCGGCCGCGACGCTCGACGACTGGGCGGCGCGCGGCTGGGTGGACGTCGAGGAGATCGGCTGGGCCGATGCGCCTGTGGCCAACCCTGTGGATAACCTGTCGACAAGCAGTGGACGCGCTGTGCCGCCGGCGTTGACGGACCAGCAGGCCGAGGCGCTCGACGCGATTCGCGCGGCGCAAGGCTTCGCGCCGTTCCTGCTGCACGGCGTGACGGGCAGCGGCAAGACCGAGGTCTATCTGCATGCGCTTGCGTCGCTGCTCGACGCGCGGCCAGACGCGCAGGCGCTCGTGCTCGTACCCGAAATCAACCTGACGCCGCAGTTCGAGGCCGCGTTTCGCGCACGTTTCGCGGGGGCGCTCGCCGACGACGCGATCGTCACGTTGCACAGCGGGCTCGCCGAAGGCGAACGGGCGCGCAACTGGCTCGCCGCGCACACGGGCCGGGCGCGAATCGTGCTGGGCACGCGCCTCGCGGTGCTCGCGTCGATGCCGACGCTCGCGCTGATCGTCGTCGACGAGGAGCACGAGCCCGCGTACAAGCAGCAGGAAGGGCTGCGCTATTCGGCGCGCGACCTGGCCGTGTGGCGCGCGAAGCAGCTCGGCATCACCGTCGTGCTCGGCTCGGCCACGCCGTCGCTCGAAAGCTGGTGGCAGGCCGAGCAGGGGCGTTACACGCGGCTCACGCTGTCGCGCCGCGCGGTGGCCGACGCGACGCTGCCGACCGTGCGGCTGATCGATCTCGAAGAGGAGCGGCGGCGCGGGCGCGCGTCGATGGGCGGGCTGTCGGGGCCGCTCGTCGCGGCGCTGAAGGCGCGGCTCGAACGCGGCGAACAGAGTCTCGTGTTCCTGAACCGGCGCGGTTACGCGCCCCAGCTCGCGTGCGACGCATGCGGCTGGGTGGCCGGCTGCCCGCGTTGCAGCGCGTACGTCGTGCTGCACAAGCCCGAGCATGCGCTGCGCTGCCATCACTGCGGCTGGGAAGCGCGCATTCCGCGTTCGTGCCCCGAGTGCGGAAACGTCGACATCGCGCCGCTCGGGCGCGGCACGCAGCGCATCGAGGAGGCGCTCGCCGAGGCCGTGCCGGGCGCGCGGATTCTGCGGATCGATGCCGACAGCACGCGCCGCAAGGGCAGCGCACAGGCGCTTTTTTCCGACGTGCACGCGGGCGAAGTCGACATCCTGGTCGGCACGCAGATGATCGCGAAAGGGCACGACTTCCAGCGTGTGTCGCTCGTCGGCGTGCTCAATGCCGATACCGCGCTGTTCTCGCACGACTTCCGCGCGAGCGAGAGGCTGTTCGCGCAGTTGATGCAGGTGAGCGGCCGCGCGGGGCGCGCCGGACTGCCGGGCGAGGTGATGGTGCAGACGCGCTACCCGCGTCACGCGCTGTATCACGCGCTCGGGCGGCAGGACTACGTGGGCTTCGCGAATTCGACGCTCGCCGAGCGCCGCGACGCGCACCTGCCGCCGTTCGTCTACCAGGCGCTGCTGCGCGCCGAAGGGCGCACGCTCGACGCGGCGCTCGCGTTCCTGCTGCAGGCCGCGGCCGCGTTGCCCGGGCTGCCGGGCGCCGATCGCGTGACCGTGTACGACGCGGTGCCGATGACGATCGTCAAGGTCGCGAATGTCCACCGCGCGCAGCTGCTGCTCGAAAGCGCGTCGCGGGCGGCGCTGCAGCACGCGCTGCGCGCATGGCAGCCGGAACTGCGCGCGCTGAAGGGCGTGCTGCGGTGGAGCGTCGAGGTCGATCCGCTGGATATCTGAGCGGCGCCGGCGCGGCCGTCGCGCGGCGTTGCGGGATATCCGGCACTCGGGTTGCCGCCGGCTACCCGAACCCTCATCCGCCGCATTGCCCGACCCGAACACCTAGGCGCCAGTGCCCAATCCCCTCCGTCGCCTACCCGACACCGGCACCGCACCGCGTCCCACCCCAGTGCAACCCGTTTCCGGCCGCGTCCGCGCAGGCGGAAGGTTGCACACGCGTGCCGAATCGTCCCGATCAGGGAAAACACCGATCCTCAAACCACGGGCAACCCCTAGGTTGCAACCACATAAGTGGCTGATTATATTGACTAACTTATGGGTGCAACCTATCTCTCAATTTGGTTGCACCTTTTTATTGCGTGCCGTAGGATTTCGCGCATCCTCTTACACCACATTGCCGGCCTCGCACCGGCGCACGAACCCACCATGGCAAGCACGACTCTCGGCGTCAAAGTCGACGACCTTCTCCGCTCGCGCCTGAAAGACGCGGCGGCGCGTCTCGAGCGCACTCCCCACTGGCTGATCAAGCAGGCGATCTTCGCGTATCTCGAGCGGATCGAGCACGGCCAGCTGCCGCCTGAGCTGTCGGGCCACAGCGGCGTGACGGAGCTCGCCGATGGTCAGGCCACGGACGGCGACGACGACAACTCGCCGCATCCGTTCCTCGAGTTCGCGCAGAACGTGCAGCCGCAGTCGGTGCTGCGCGCGGCGATCACCGCCGCGTACCGCCGCCCGGAACCGGAGTGCGTGCCGTTCCTGCTCGGCCAGGCGCGCCTGCCCGCGAACCTGCAGGCGGACGTACAGGCGCTCGCGACGAAGCTGGTCGAGGCGCTGCGCGAGAAGAGCTCGGGCGGCGGCGTCGAAGGGCTGATCCACGAGTTCTCGCTGTCGAGCCAGGAAGGCGTCGCGCTGATGTGCCTCGCCGAAGCGCTGCTGCGCATTCCCGATCGCGCGACGCGCGATGCGCTGATCCGCGACAAGATCAGCAAGGGCGACTGGCGCTCGCACGTCGGCCACGCGCCGTCGCTGTTCGTGAACGCGGCGACCTGGGGGCTGATGATCACCGGCAAGCTCGTGACGACCAACAGCGAAGCGGGCCTGTCGTCGGCGCTCACGCGCCTGATCGGCCGCGGCGGCGAGCCGCTGATCCGCAAGGGTGTCGACATGGCGATGCGCCTGATGGGCGAGCAGTTCGTCACCGGCGAAACGATTTCCGAGGCGCTCGCGAACAGCCGCAAGTACGAAGCGCGCGGCTTCCGCTACTCGTACGACATGCTCGGCGAAGCGGCGACGACCGAAGAGGACGCGCAGCGCTACTACGCATCGTACGAACAGGCGATCCACGCGATCGGCAAGGCGGCCGGCGGCCGCGGCATCTACGAAGGCCCGGGCATCTCGATCAAGCTGTCGGCGCTGCATGCGCGCTACTCACGCTCGCAGCAGGACCGCACGATGAGCGAGCTGCTGCCGCGCGTGCGTGCGCTCGCGCTGCTCGCGCGCCGCTACGACATCGGCCTGAACATCGACGCGGAAGAGGCCGACCGTCTCGAACTGTCGCTCGACCTGCTCGAGGCGCTGTGCTTCGATTCGGAGCTCGCGGGCTGGAACGGCATCGGCTTCGTCGTGCAGGGCTACCAGAAGCGCTGCCCGTTCGTGATCGACTACCTGATCGATCTCGCGCGCCGCAGCCGTCACCGCCTGATGATCCGCCTCGTGAAGGGCGCGTACTGGGACAGCGAGATCAAGCGGGCGCAGGTCGACGGCCTCGAAGGCTATCCGGTCTACACGCGCAAGATCTACACCGACGTGTCGTACCTCGCGTGCGCGAAGAAGCTGCTCGGAGCGCCGGACGCCGTGTACCCGCAATTCGCGACGCACAACGCGCACACGCTGGCCGCGATCTATCACCTGGCCGGCCAGAACTACTACCCGGGCCAGTACGAATTCCAGTGCCTGCACGGGATGGGCGAGCCGCTGTACGAGGAAGTCACGGGCCGCGACAAGCTGAATCGTCCGTGCCGCGTGTACGCACCGGTCGGCACGCACGAGACGCTGCTCGCGTACCTCGTGCGCCGTTTGCTGGAAAACGGCGCGAACACGTCGTTCGTGAACCGCATTGCGGATAAAACCGTGCCGGTGAAGGAGCTGGTCGCCGATCCGGTCGACGAGGCGTCGAAGGTCGTGCCGCTCGGCGCGCCGCACGTGAAGATTCCGCTGCCGCGCAACCTGTACGGCGACGAGCGCCCCAACTCGATGGGCCTCGACCTGTCGAACGAACACCGCCTCGCGTCGCTGTCGTCCGCGCTGCTCGCGAGCGCGCACCATCCGTGGCGCGCGGCGCCGATGCTCGCCGACGACGCGCTCGCCGACGCGCCGGCGCACGACGTGCGCAACCCGGCCGACCAGCGCGACGTGGTTGGCACGGTCAGCGAAGCGACGTCCGAGCACGTGAGCGCGGCGCTCGCGCATGCGGTGGCCGCCGCGCCGATCTGGCAGGCGACGCCGGTCGACGCACGCGCCGATTGCCTGGTGCGCGCCGCTGACCTCCTCGAAGCGCAGATGCACACGCTGATGGGCCTGATCGTGCGCGAAGCCGGCAAGTCGCTGCCGAACGCGATCGCCGAAATCCGCGAAGCAGTCGACTTCCTGCGCTATTACGCGGCGCAGATCCGCGGCGAATTCTCGAACGACACGCACCGTCCGCTCGGCCCCGTGGTCTGTATCAGCCCGTGGAACTTCCCGCTCGCGATCTTCATGGGCCAGGTGGCCGCGGCGCTCGCCGCCGGCAACACGGTGCTCGCGAAGCCGGCCGAACAGACGCCGCTGATCGCCGCGCAGGCCGTGCGCCTCTTGCGCGAGGCCGGCGTGCCGGCCGGCGCGGTGCAACTGCTGCCGGGCACCGGCGAGACCGTCGGCGCGGCGCTGGTCGCCGATCCGCGCACCCGGGCGGTGATGTTCACCGGTTCGACCGAAGTCGCGCGCCTGATCAACAAGACGCTCGCCGCGCGCCTCGACCCGGACGGCAAGCCGATTCCGCTGATCGCCGAAACGGGCGGCCAGAACGCGATGATCGTCGACTCGTCGGCGCTCGCGGAGCAGGTCGTCGCGGACGTGATGCAGTCGTCGTTCGACTCGGCCGGTCAACGGTGTTCGGCGCTGCGCGTTCTGTGTCTGCAGGACGACGTCGCGGACCGCACGCTGACGATGCTCAAGGGCGCGATGCACGAGCTGGCGCTCGGCAACCCGGACCGGCTGTCGACCGACGTCGGCCCGGTGATCGACGCCGAAGCGAAGCAGACGATCGACACGCACGTCGCGGCGATGAAGGACAAGGGCCACGCGGTCACGCAACTGCCGATGCCCGACGCGTGCGCGCACGGCACGTTCGTGCCGCCGACGCTGATCGAGATCGGCAGCATCGACGAGCTGAAGCGTGAAGTGTTCGGCCCCGTGCTGCACGTGGTGCGCTACCGCCGCAGCCAGCTCGACAAGCTGCTCGAGCAGATTCGCGCGACCGGCTACGGGCTGACGCTCGGCATTCACACGCGGATCGACGAGACGATCGCGCACGTGATCTCGAATGCGCACGTGGGCAACATCTACGTGAACCGCAACGTGATCGGCGCGGTGGTCGGCGTGCAGCCGTTCGGCGGCGAAGGGCTGTCGGGCACGGGCCCGAAGGCCGGCGGCGCGCTGTACCTGCAGCGCCTGCTCGCGACGCGTCCGTCGGGCCTGCCGCGCTCGCTCGCGCAGTCGCTGGTGGCGGACGGCGCGACCGAAAGCGATGCGCGCGGCAACCCGGCGGCGGCGCTCACGACGCTGCGCGACTGGCTGATCGAGCAGCGCGAGCCGGCGCTGGCCGCGCGTTGCGACGGCTACCTCGCCCAGGTGCCGGCCGGCGCGACCGCGGTGCTGAGCGGCCCGACGGGCGAGCGAAACACGTATACACTCGGCCCGCGCGGCACGGTGCTGTGTGTCGCGGCGACGCCGGGCGGCGCGCGTGCGCAGTTCGCGGCGGTGCTGGCGACCGGCAACCGTGCGTTGTTCGCCGGCGCGGCGGGCGAGGCGCTGGTCGCGGCGCTGCCGGCGTCGCTGAAGGCGCACGCGGCCGTGCGCAAGCAGGCCGACGCGCCGTTCGACGCGGTGCTGTTCGAAGGCGACAGCGACGAACTGCAGACGCTCGTGAAGGACGTCGCGCAGCGCCCGGGCCCGATCGTGTCGGTGCAGGGCGTGTCGGCGGGCGCGTTCGAGAACGGCGATGCGGAAGACTACGCGCTCGAGCGGCTGCTGACGGAACGCTCGGTGAGCGTGAATACGGCCGCGGCGGGCGGCAATGCGAATTTGATGACGATCGGCTGATCATCCTTGCCGTTCGGATCAAACAAAGGAAGCGGCCAGGCGATCCCGAAGCCGCTTCATTTACCCTGGTACCAAGGAGATGCTATGCAACACACGATGAAAAAGGTGGCAGGCGCGACGTTCGTCGCGGTCATGTCGCTGGCGGGGACGGCTCATGCGGATGACGTGAAGATTGGTTACGCAGGGCCGATGACGGGCGCGCAGGCGCACTACGGCAAGGATATGCAGAACGGGATCGTGCTCGCGCTGGAAGACTTCAACGCGACGAACCCGAAGATCGGCGGCAAGGCCGTGAAGTTCGTGCTCGACACGCAGGACGACCAGGCTGACCCGCGCACGGGTACGACGGTTGCGCAGAAGCTGGTCGACGACGGCATCAAGGGCATGCTCGGCCACTTCAACTCGGGCACGACGATTCCGGCTTCGCGCATCTACGCGAACGCGGGCATTCCGGAAATCGCGATGGCGACGGCGCCGGAATACACGCAGCAGGGTTACAAGACGACCTTCCGCATGATGACGTCCGACACGCAGCAGGGCTCGGTGGCCGGCACGTTCGCGTCGAAGGATCTCGGCATGAAGAAGATCGCGATCGTCGACGACCGCACGGCCTACGGCCAGGGTCTCGCCGACCAGTTCGAGAAGGCCGCGAAGGCCGGCGGCGCGACGATCGTCGACCGCGAATTCACGAACGACAAGGCCGTCGACTTCAAGGCGATTCTCACGAAGCTGAAGGCAGCGAAGCCGGACCTCGTCTACTACGGCGGCGCGGATTCGCAGGCAGCGCCGATGGTCAAGCAGATGAAGACGCTCGGCATCACCGCCCCGCTGATGAGCGGCGAAATGGTGAAGACGCCGACGTTCCTGAAGATCGCGGGCAACGCGGCCGAAGGCACGATCGCATCGCTGGCCGGCCTCCCGCTGGAAGAAATGCCGGGCGGCAAGGCTTACGCCGACAAGTACAAGAAGCGTTTCGGCGAAGACGTGCAGACGTACTCGCCGTACGCGTACGACGGCGCGATGGCGATGCTGAATGCGATGAAGAAGGCCGATTCGACCGATCCGGCGAAGTACCTGCCGGTGCTCGCGAAGACCGACATGGCCGGTGTGACGTCGACGCACGTCGCGTACGACGCGAAGGGCGACCTGAAGAACGGCGGCATCACGATGTACAAGGTCGAGAAGGGCGACTGGAAGCCGCTGAAGAGCATCGGCGGCAAGTAAGCAGCCTGATGTGATGTGACGCGCGGGCGGCGGTGTAACGCGTCGCCCCGCGCCTCATGCGAAAAAGCCACCGGACCCGATGGGTTCGGTGGCTTTTTTATCGACGCGAACCGGCGGCTAGTCCCCCCGCACCCGCAGCAGAAACTTCTGCAGCTTACCGGTCGGCGTGCGCGGCAGCGCCTGCGCGAACGTGAACTCGCGCGGAATCTTGTACGCGGCGAGCCGCTCGCCGCAGAACGTGCGCAGCGCATCCGCATCGCGCGCCGCGTTCGCCCGCATCACGACGTGCGCGACGACCGTCTCGCCCCAGTCCGGATGCGGCACGCCGACGACGGCCGCCTCGGCGATGTCCGGGTGCGCGCCGAGCACGTCCTCCACCTCCTTCGAATAGACGTTCTCGCCGCCGGTGACGATCATGTCCTTCAGCCGGTCGACGATGAACAGGTAGCCATCCTGATCGATCCGCGCGATGTCGCCGGTGCGATACCAGCCGTCCGGCGCGAACGCGGCGCGCGTCGCGGCCGCGTCGTCGAGATAGCCGAGCATCATGCAATCGGTCTTCAGCCAGATCTCGCCGGTCTCGCCCGGCTGCGCATCGACGCCGTCCATCCGCACGACCCGCAGGTCGACGCCCGGGCCGCCCTGGCGGCCGATCGAGCCGGCCTTCGCGATCTGCTCGTCCGGATACAGCGTCGTGCCGGCCGGGCCGGTTTCCGTCATCCCGTACACCTGGAAGAACGCGTGGCTGCGATACGCTTGCGCGAGCCGTTCGGCCTGCGCGGCGCCGATCGGGCCGCCGCCGTACAGCCACGCGCGCACGCTCGACAGGTCGAATGCCGCGAAGCCGTCGATCGTGTCGAGCGGCAGCGTGTACGACACCGGCGCACCGAAATACAGCGTCACGCGCTCGCGCTCCACGGTCTGCAGGAAGCGCAGCGGATGGTATTCGCGCAGCAGCACGACGGTGCCGCCCGCGACCAGCGTGCCGCCGAACCAGTTGTTCAGCGGCGACGAATGCCAGATCGGCATCGCCATCAGCGTGCGCTCGTTGCGGCCGATCCCGGTCGCGAGCGCCGCCTGCATCGCGGCGAGCGTCACCGTGCGATGACTGTGCACGCAACCCTTCGGGCGGCCGGTCGTGCCGGACGTGTAGAGGATTTGCGCGACGTCGTCGTCGGCCGGCTCGATGCCCGGGAGGCCGTCCATCGTCGCGCACATCGTGTCGAAGTTCGGCACGCCGTCGAGTTCGCCCTCGGTCACGAGCCGCCGCGCCGGATGCACGATCCTCTCGACCACCGGCGCGAGCGCCACGTCGAACAGCAGCGCGGTGCTGCCGCTGTGTTCGAGCACGTAGTCGACTTCCGGCGCCTGCAGCTTGTGGTTGATGGGCACGAACGCCGCGCCGAGCCGCCATGCGCCGAACATCAGGTCGACGAAAGCCGGCGTGTTGAAGCACATCGCCGCGACACGATCGCCGGCCGCGACGCCGAGCGCGCTCAGCACGGCCGCCGCGCGGTGCGAACGCTCGCGCGCGGCCGCATACGTGATCGTCGCGGATTCGCTGACGAGGAACGGCTTGTCGGGCGTCGCACGGGCGGCGCGGTCGAGGGCGGCGACGAGGTTCATCGAGGCTCCGGGCGGGCGAACGAACGCGAATTCGGGTGAACGGGCCGGCGTCAGGCCGGGTATGCGCGCTGCAGCAGCGCGGCGACGTCGATCGCGTGCGGATCGAAGCCGCCCGCGATACGGCCCCAGTCGGGCGCGCCGAGCCGCGTCGCGACGAACGCGTCGGCGACGACCGCCGGCGCATCGCGGCGCAGCAGGCACGCCTGCGCGACGACCGCGAGCCGCTGCGCGAACACGCGGCCCGACGCTTCGAGCGTGTCGGCCGGGGCGGCGAGTATCGCGCACAATCCGTCGAGCGCGGCACGAATGCGCGGCTCGCCCGCGCCGAGGTCGGCCAGTTCGTCGAACAGCGCGGTGGCCGCGTCGGGCTCGCGCGATACGGCGCGCAGCACGTCGAGGCACATCACGTTGCCGGAGCCTTCCCAGATCGAGTTGACGGGCGCCTCGCGGAACAGGCGCGCGATCGGGCCGTCGTCGACGTAACCGTTGCCGCCGAACACTTCCATCACCTCGCCGGTCAGCTCGACCGCGCGCTTGCAGACCCAGAATTTCGCGGCGGGCGTGACGATCCGCTTCCACGCGCGTTCGCGGGGCGAGTCGTCGCGTTCGAACGCGTCGGCGAGCCGCATCGCGAGCGACAGCGCCGCTTCGCTCTCCAGCGCGAGATCGGCGAGCACGGTGCGCATTAGCGGCTGCTCGGCGAGCGCGCGGCCGAACGCATGGCGCTGGCGCGTGTACGCGATCGCCTGCACGACGCCCTGGCGCAGCATCGCCGCGCTGCCGAGCACGCAGTTCAGCCGCGTGGTGGTGGCCATTTCGATGATGGTGGGAATGCCGCGGCCTTCGTCGCCGAGCATGATGCCCCACGCGTCGTTCAGCTCGATCTCGCTGCTCGAGTTGCTGCGGTTGCCGACCTTGTTCTTCAGCCGCTGGATCTCGACGGCGTTCTTCGTGCCGTCCGGCCGCCAGCGCGGCACGTAGAAGCACGACGGGCTGCCGGCCTCGGTGCGTGCGACGACGAGGTGCGCATCGCACATCGGCGCGGAGAAGAACCACTTGTGGCCGCGCAGCCGGTATTCGCCGCCGCGCCCGCCCGCGCCGACCGGCGTGGCGAGCGTCGTATTCGCACGCACGTCGGAGCCGCCCTGTTTCTCGGTCATGCCCATGCCGAACCAGATCGCGCGCTTGTCGGCGACCGGCACGTCGCGCGGATCGTAGTCGTCGCTGTAGAGCTTGTCGCGCAGCAGGTCCCACAGTGCCGGCTCCTTCTGCAGTACGGGGATCGCGGCCTGCGTCATCGTGGCCGGGCACAGCGTGCCGGCCTCGATCTGGCCATGCAGGTAGAAGCCGGCGGCCGTCGCGGCCCAGCGGCCGCGGCGCGACTCGCGGAACGCGAGCGACACGAAGCCTTCGTGGCGGTACTGGCCGAGCAGCGCGTGCCAGGCGGGATGGAAGTCGACGCGGTCGATGCGCCGGCCGCGCCGGTCGAACGTGTGCAGTTCCGGCGTGTGCTGGTTCGCTTCGTCGGCGAGTCGCGCGGTGTCGGCGCTGCCGAGCCGCGCGCCGTACGCGTCGAGCTGTGGCACGGCCCAGTCGGCGCCGGCCCGGGCAAGTGCGTCGCGCAGCGCGAGATCCGTCGCGAAGAGGTTATAGTCGACGAGTTCGTCGAACTGGTTCGTGACGGCGTGAGTCGAGTCGGTCATCGCGGTTGTCTCCGGTTTGTCTCCGGTCTCATGCTGCGCGGTCAGCCGGCGTCATGCCGCGCGGAGGGCGCTTCGGCGCGGTGCCGGCTTCCGGTAAAACGTATTCCCTGCTGAATTCAGAGTAGCAAATATGCCGCCGCGACATGTTCAGGTTCCGGCGCCGCCCGGCTCGCCGGCGGCGCAACCCGCGCCCGCGTTGCGCCGCCGGCCGCGCCAGTCGCGTGCGCAGGCGAGTTCCGACGCGCTGCAACAGGCGTTCGTTCAGCTTTTGCTCGAACGTGGCTACGCGAAGGCGACGATCCGCGAGATCGCGGCCGTCGCGGGCGTCAGCATCGGCACCTTCTACGAGTATTTCGGCGACAAGCAGAGCCTCGCGGCGCTCTGCATCCACCGCCGCGTGCTGGCGCTGGCCGACCGGCTGCGCGACACGGTGCAGCGGTTGCGCGGCGCGCCCCGGGCCGAACTCGCCGTCGCGCTGGTCGACCTCCAGGTCGATACGATCGCCGCCGACGCGGCGCTGTGGGGCGCGCTGTTCGCGCTGGAGCGGCAGGTGTCGCCGCTCGCCGCCTATCGCCGGCATTACGACGCCTATGTCGCGCTGTGGCGCGACGCGCTGGCCCACGCGGCCGATCCGCCTGCGGCCGCGCGGCTCGACGGGCTCGCACGGATGGCCCACACGATCTGCTATGGCGGCCTGTCGCAGGCGCTGCTGACGCTCGGGCCGACGCTCGATTTCGCCGCGCAGCGCCGCGAACTGCGGGCCGTGCTGCTCGCGTACCTCGTGGCGGCGGGCGCGTAGCCTTCTTCGGGGAAATGCCTGATTCGCATATCAGGCGCGCAGGCTGGCCTTGCCGCCAGGCCCTTCTCCGGGCGAGCCATGAGAAAAATGCATGGCCGCCATGACGAACTTTCGATTGTCCGCCGATATTGGCTCGGGCTAAATCATGCGGCAGATGCAGGCCCGCACATGTCGCGCGGCCCGCCCGAAGGACATCAGGAGGAGAAGTCATGCGAAGCGCCACCGCGCCCCGTTCGAAACTGCCCGACGTCGGGACGACGATCTTCACGGTGATCGGCCAACTGGCTGCTCAACACGACGCGCTGAACCTGTCGCAGGGCGCGCCCAATTTCGCGCCCGATCCGGCGCTCGTCGAAGGCGTCGCGCGCGCGATGCGCGACGGTCACAACCAGTACGCGCCGATGGCCGGCGTGATCGCGCTGCGCGAGCGGCTCGCCGAGAAGACCGAGGCGCTGTACGGCGCGCGCTACGACCCGGCGACCGAGATCACGGTGATCGCGAGCGCGAGCGAAGGGCTTTACGCGGCGATCAGCGCGCTCGTGCATCCCGGCGACGAGGTGATCTATTTCGAGCCGTCGTTCGACAGCTATGCGCCGATCGTGCGGTTGCAGGGCGCGACGCCGGTCGCGATCAAGCTGTCGCCCGAGCATTTCCGCGTGAACTGGGACGAGGTGGCCGCGGCCATCACGCCACGCACGCGGATGATCATCGTCAACACGCCGCACAACCCAACCGCGACGGTGTTCTCCGCCGACGATCTGGCGCGCCTCGCGCAGCTCACGCGCGATACGGACATCGTCGTGCTGTCCGACGAAGTGTACGAGCACGTCGTATTCGACGGCGCGAAGCACCAGAGCGTCGCGCGCCACCGCGAGCTGGCCGAGCGCAGCGTGATCGTGTCGTCGTTCGGCAAGTCGTTCCACGTGACCGGCTGGCGGGTCGGCCATTGCCTCGCACCGGCCGAGCTGATGGACGAGATCCGCAAGGTGCACCAGTTCATGGTGTTCTCGGCCGACACGCCGATGCAGGTCGCGTTCGCGGAGATCCTCGCGCGGCCGGACAGCTATCTCGGCCTGTCGGCGTTCTACCAGGCCAAGCGCGACCTGCTCGCGCGCGAGCTGGCTGATTCGCGTTTCGAGCTGCTGCCGAGCGAAGGCTCGTTCTTCATGCTCGCGCGCTTTCGCCACTTCTCGGACGAAAGCGACAGCGATTTCGTGCTGCACCTGATCCGCGACGCGCGTGTCGCGACGATTCCGCTGTCGGCGTTCTATACCGATGGCACCGACGCCGGCGTGATCCGGCTCAGTTTTTCGAAGGACGACGCGACGCTGGTCGAAGGCGCGCGGCGGCTGCGTTCGCTGTAGGACAACCGGCGGCGGAGACGTCGCATCGACCAGACCCAGGAGATCACGATGAAACACACGGCTACCTTGAAACTCGCGTTCGCACTCGCGTGCGCAATCGGCTCCGGCGCGGCGCTCGCCGATGCGCCGACGCTGCGCTTCGGTCTCGAAGCGCAATACCCGCCGTTCGAATCGAAGGCGCCGAACGGCGACCTGCAGGGCTTCGACATCGACGTCGGCAATGCCGTCTGCCAGACGGCGAAGCTGTCGTGCAAATGGGTCGAGACATCGTTCGACGGGCTGATTCCGGCGCTGAAGGGCCGCAAGTTCGACGCGATCAACTCGGCGATGAACGCGACCGAGCAACGGCGCCAGGCAATCGACTTCACCACGATCATCTATCGCGTGCCGACCCAGCTGATCGCGCGCACCGGCAGCGGGCTGCTGCCGACGCCCGAATCGCTGAAGGGCAAGCGCGTGGGCGTGCTGCAGGCGTCGATCCAGGAAACCTTCGCGAAGGCGCACTGGGAGCCGGCCGGCGTCGCGATCGTCGCGTACCAGGACCAGAACCAGGCGTATGCGGATCTGGTCGCGGGCCGCCTCGACGCGACGCTCGTGCTCGCGCCGTCGGGCCAGCGCGGCTTCCTGTCGCGCCCGGACGGCAAGGGCTTCTCGTTCGTCGGCCAGCCGGTGCACGACGACAAGATCCTCGGCAGCGGCATCGCGTTCGGCCTGCGCAAGGGCGACGACGCGCTGAAGGCGAAGCTTGATGCGGCGATCGACAAGCTGAAGGCGGACGGCACGGTGAAGTCGCTCGGGCTGAAGTATTTCGGCGATATCGACATCTCGACGAAGTAAGCGGGGCCGCGCACGATGCCGACCTCGAACCGGACCGCGGGCAGCGCACCGGACGGCAGGCCGCTGCCGGACGAGGCCGTCGATGCCGTGCTCGCCGCCGAACTGGGCGACGCACTCGTCACGCGCGCGGCCGATATCGATCCGCGTTACTTCACCGCGTACAACGAGCCGGCCGGCGTGCGGCCGCGCGCGCTGGTGCGCCCGTGCAGCGTCGACGACGTGTCGCGCACGCTCGCGCTGTGCTCGCGGCTCGGCCAGCCGGTCGTGCCGCAAGGCGGGCTGACCGGGCTCGCGCGCGGGGCGGTCGCGCTGGGCGGCGAGGTCGTGCTGTCGATGGAGCGCTTCGCGGGCATCGAAGCGCTCGACGCGGCGGCCGGCACGATCACCGTGCGCGCGGGCACACCGCTGCAGACGGTGCAGGAG
>NZ_JACFYV010000199.1:0-12269 GCF_016759955.1 Burkholderia sp. KCJ3K979 | reverse complement strand
CGCCAGTTCCACGAACAGCACGCGCTCGTGCGCGCGGCTGCGCACGCCGTGCGCGACGCGCACCGCAAGACTCGTCTTGCCGATGCCGCCCGCGCCGACCAGCGTGATGACCGGCGTGCGTTCGAGCATGTCGACGATCTGCGCGATTTCGGCGTCGCGCCCGACCAGCGGCGCGAGCAGCGACGACGCGCAGGCATCCGGCAGCGCCGCGACCGCCGGCGGTACGGCGACGGCCGGCGCTTCGGCCGCGGGCACGAGATCCGGGCCGGGCGACGCGCTCGCGACCAGCAGGTAGCCGCGCCCGGGCACCGTCTTGATCAGATCGCGGCTCGCGCCGAGCGCCTTGCGCAGCGTGGCCACATGCACCTGAAGCCGGTTTTCCTCGACGATCAGGCCCGGCCAGACCGCGTCCATGATGTCGTCTTTCGACACGACCGAACCGCTCGCGCGGTGCAGGACTTCGAGAATGTCGAGCGCGCGCGCGCCGATGCGCAGCGACGCGCCGTGGCGGCGAATGTCGCGTTGCTCGAAGTCCACCGACAAAGTTCCGATCTGAATCATGGCCGCCTCCGGGTTCCTCGGGATGGCTGGCGAATGAACGCGGCAGTTCACCCGGCAGGAAGTCCGCGTCCGGCGCACCCTTGCACCGGACGAAAATGTCGAATTCCGGACCGAGTGTAGATGGGCATGCCGTGAAAATCTTGAACGAAAATGCGCTGCCCGAGCATCTCGCACGGACGCGATCGGCACGATCACTTGCGTGTAAAAGTAGGGCGCTATACTGTGCCGGGCCGCGCGCGCAGGCCTTGCGCCGGGGTACGCACCACCGCGCACACGTATTGAAAGCAATTTGTCAGGATGGCAAGCGGACGTTTATGCAAATTCATTTTGAACATTCGCGTGCGCATCTAAACTGGACTCGTCATTTCACGCTCAGAGTCCCTCGCTGGGGAATTCCATGTCAGACACCGTCATCGCCGCGCCGGTGGCATCGCCTCCGCGGCGGCCGAAAGACACGCTCGGCTGCGTGTCGAGCCTGCTGGCGAAGGATGTCGAGACGACATCCGGCGGCCTGAAGCTCCATCGCAAATGCATGCGCGAAGCGCACGTCGAACACATCGACATGCCCGCGTGCGACCGCGGCTTCCTGATCGGCGTGTCGCTGACCGGCGGCCACCGCCGCACGTTCTATGGGCGCGCCGGCGCAAGCGAGCGCCGCTTCCAGCATCACTCGATCTACATTCGCGACTTCTCGCGCCATTTCCGCGCCGACCTGTACGGCCACTTCGACTTCGTGCTGGTCGAGCTGCCGCATGCGTATCTGGCGCGTATCGGCCCCGAGCACGGCGGCAGCCCGGTCGACGGCCTCACGTGCCGCGTCGATGCGCGCGACCCGGTGCTCGGGCATCTCGCGCACGCGGTGGCCGACAGCCTCGACACACCCGGCCCGCTGAACGCGCTGTTCATCGAACAGGTCGGGCTCGCGATGGGCGCGCATCTCGTGCGCCGCTACGGCAACGCGCGCACGCGCGAACTCGAGCACAAGGGCGTGCTGTCTCCCGCGAAGGTCGCGCTCGCCAAGGAGTTGCTGATGGAAAAGGCGGACCTCGGCGTATCGATCGAGGAAGTGGCCAACGAATGCGACCTGTCGCGCGGGTATTTCATCCGCGCGTTCTCGCGCACCACCGGCCGCACGCCGCACCAGTGGCTGCTCGAACAGCGCGTGATGCGCGCACGCGAGCTGATCGAGACGTCCGACATGACGCTGGCCGACATCGCGGTCGCGTGCGGCTTCGCCGACCAGAGCCATCTGAACCGCCTGTTCGCGCGGATCGTCGGTCATCCGCCCGGCGCGTGGCGGCGTGCACGGTCGCGCTGATCCGCCGCCCGGGTGCGTCAACGCGCTACTGCCCGCTTTCCTGAAGCGATCGATCTGTCCCATATTCAGTGTCCGCGTAACGTCGCGCGGATCGTGCCGCATGCCAATCGCAATGCCGCCTCGGTGGGCGGCGTGTCGGCGAGGCCATCGAGCACCGTGAAATCGTGAATCGTACCGAGGCAGCGAACCGCGCTGACGCGAACCCCGGCGAGCATCAGCTTGCGCGCGTAGGCCTCGCCGTCGTCACGTGCGACATCGTTTTCGGCCGTGACGATCAGCGCGGGCGGCAGGTCTTCGAGATCCGTGTAACTCGCGTTTAGCGGCATTGCGATTGTTTCGCCGAGGTTGTCCGACGGAAAGCGCGTCCGTGCACGCATGCCCGTGGTCTGCGTGGTCAAGCTCGGACCGCCCGCATATCTCGCTGCCGAGGCGCCCGCCGTGCTTGCGGAAAGCGTCGGACACAGCATGATCTGAAGCGCGATACGGGGGCCGCGGCGCGCCTTGACGAGCAGCGCGAGGGTGGCGACGAGATGACCGCCCGTGCCTTCGCCCGCGACGACAAGGGCGCCTCCGTCGAGATTCAATGCACGTGCGTGCTCGTGCAGATGAACGAGCGCGGCGAATGCCTGCTCGTTTTGGGTCTGAAAGCACGCAGCGGGCGCGGACGTGTAATCGACCAGTACGACGGCCGCCTCGGCATCGGTGGCGATCCTGCGCGCGAGCCGGTTGTCGCTTTGGCCACCCGCGAAGCTCGCGCCGTCCGGCAGGAAGAGCACGGCGGGCAGCGGAGTGGGCGCCGCCTGCGGCGGTCGCACGATCCGTATCGTGAAGCCCGGATCCGCAGCGCCCGCTGTCAGCGCGATTTCTTCGGCGTGTATCGCGTCCGTCGCATCGCCGTTTGCCCATTCGCGCAAACGCTCTGCCGGAAACCCTGCCTCGGCGGCATGGTCGACGAACGATTGCGTTTCCGCATCGAGAACCGGATACGAGTCCGCGGATCTGATCAGGCCCGGTGCGGCGTCTTCGGGCAGACGGGCAGACGTGAAATCGTTCATGGCGCAGTTTCCGATGAGTGAGCTTGCTTGTCGATCCGGCACCGTTGGCCGTCGACAGAACACATTTTCATCGGATTCCCGCACGAGCCACAGTTAAGCGTTGCTAAGAGGCGTTAAGCCCATGTCCAGCAACGCGTTCAGGCTACCGACGCGCGCATTGAGCCGGTTTACCGTCGCTTCAAGTCCGCACACCGCGCGTTGCCGCAACCTCCTGCAAATGCACCTGTAACCACGACGGCGTGTCCGCCCGTCCCGCTTCGATCAATGCGTTTGCGCTCGCTGCGTCGCCGGCGCGCGCGAACACTTCGAGTTGCATCGGGGTGGCGTCTGCCGGCGTGACAGGTCTGCCTTCGTGAATGGCCTCGAAGCCCTCGCCCCATTTGTCCCAATATGCGAGTCCGCGCCGGCGCGTGCGCTCGCGAAGCCGCGCGGTCCATTCGCGCGCGAGCGCCACTTCGCCTTCCCATGTCGCGACGGCGATCGAGCCGATCGCGAGCCCATAACAGACGGTCAGATCGTGATCGATCGCGAGCGCCTCCGTCGCGCAGTCGCGCGCGAGCGCCATCGCCGCGTCGGTCTCGCCCTGCAGCCACAGAATGCGCATCAGAATGGAAATCGCAGCGATATGCGCGTCGACCTGCGCGTGATTCGCGTGCGTCGCGCGCACCGGATCCTTGTCGCGCGCCATCACCGCTTCGATCAACGCGCGCGCGATAGCGTGGTCCCCGAGGAAGTGATGTGACAGCGCGCACATCCGCTCGCCGGTTTGCGTCGTCGAAAAATCGCCCGTCCGTGCGGCGGCAGCGCGAAACGCACGCGCATGTTCGAGGCTTTCCGTGTACGCGCCCGCGAGCGTGTGATGCGCCCACACGCCCCACAGCATGCGCAATGCGAGCCGGTCGTCGCCGAGGCGCTGCGCGGCGGCCAGTGCGGCGTCGAACGCGTTCGCCATCGCCGCCGTCGGCCCACGCGTGTGCCACAGCGCGTGACCGTACGCGCCGAGCAGCTCGATATGCTGCGCCTTGCCCGCCAGATCCGAGTTTTCCGCCGCGGCAATCGCGCGCTCGGCCATCCGGAGGAACTCGTGAGGGAGCGACAGATGAAACCACAGCGGCGCCGTCGCGATCAGCAGGTCGATCGCGAGCTGCGGTTCGCGATCCTGCGCGGCCGCCCAATCGAACGCGGCTCGCACGTCGTCGATTCGCTGGCTGTGAATCGCAAGCCACTGGCGCGGCGCCTTGCCTTCCCACGCCGCCACGGGGTCGGCAAAGATCGCACAGCAGTACAGCGCATGGCGGCGGCGCGCGTCGTCGAGTTCGTACGCCTCTTCAAGTCGCATATATGCGTAATGGCGCGTCGTGTCGAGCAGTCGATACGGATGGTCCGGATCGTCGATCGCGCAGGCGATCAGCGATTTGGCGATCAGGCCCGTGACGGCGTCGAAGGCGGCGAGTTCATCGACGTCGCCACCGGCCGCGACAGCCGCGGCGGCATCCATGCCGAACGCGGCCCGCATCACCGAGAGGCGGCGCAGCACCTGGCGCTCCTCCGGCCGGAGCAATTCATAGCTCCAGTCGAGCGTCGCGCGCAGCGTCTGTTGGCGCGGAAGCGCCGTGCGGCGGCCCTGCGTGAGCAGCGCGAAACGGTCGTCGAGCCGCGCTGCAATCGAATGCACGTCCATCAGGCCGACGCGCGCCGCCGCAAACTCGATCGCGAGCGGGATGCCGTCGAGCCGTCGGCAAATATCGATCACGGGGCCCAGATTCGCGTCGCTCAACGCGAACCGGTCATTGGCGGCGCGCGCGCGGTCTTGAAACAGCGCGATCGCCGGGAACTGCACGGCATCGTGGAGGCTCACGCCTGCGCCGGTTTCGGGCGACGGCAACGCGGCGAGGCGATGGACGGATTCGCCTTCCGCGCGCAGCGGCTCGCGGCTCGTGACCAGCAGATGCACGCCGGACGCGCCTTGCAGCAGTTGCTCGGCGAGCACGGCAACGGCATCGATCAGATGCTCGCAGTTGTCCAGCACCAGCAGCACCGGCGACGCCCCGAGCGCCTGGATGAGATCGGGTACCGGATCGCCGCTGGAGACGGCAACGCCGAGCGCCGACGCGATCGTACTGGCCGCGCTCGCGGCCGCGGAAACCGGCGCGAAATTGACGAACACGGCGCGCATGCCGGTGCGCTGGGCGAAGCGATGCGCGATGGCGACGGCTACCGTCGTCTTGCCCATGCCTCCCGGGCCGGCGATGGTGAGCAAGCGCCGCTCGGGCAAGTGGTCGGTCAGACCTGCGATGACGTCCTCGCGGCCTATCACGCGAGCGAGCGTGACCGGTAGACCGCGTGAACCGCTTTCGGACCCGTTGGAAGGCTGGGCGGCGTGCGTATGGGGCCGTGGTGCGGCAGGGTCCACTGCTTCGGCACGGGTAACGGGCGCCGCGAAACGATAGCCGCGTCCGGGTTCATTGACGATGTAACGCGCACCGTCCGGTCCGTCACCGAGCACCTTGCGCAACGCCGACAGATGCACGCGCAGCGCGCCTTCCTCGACGACGTTGTCCACCCAGACGCTGTCGCACAGATTGCGCGTCGAGACCAGCGCGCCCGCCTGCTCGACGAGTACGACGAGAATGTCGAGCGCGCGGCTGCCGATTTTCAGCGGCGTACCGTCCTTGAGCAGGATTCGCTGCGGGAATTGCAGCGTAAAAGGGCCGAACGCGAGGCTGTAAGGAGCGGTCATCGAGAGCGTCATCGCGCGGGTTGAGTGTCGGCCGAGTCGACCAATACGGTGCGCTGGGCGCGCACACTGACGCAATGGCAGCCAATCATTACTCAAAAGCTCAGTACGCGCCCTTAAAAGATCTTAAAAAAACCCGCTTTGTTACAGCCGACGACGATTGGCAGTGCTCCGGGCGCCGACTTAGCAACGCTTAACAAGTCGTAACTGGCCCGATGCGCGTCTGCCCGCCAATATGGCTCCATGCAAGCCAATCAATGATCGGAGGTCGATATGGAGCGTCTGAAAGCACTGGAGGTATTCAAGGCAGTGGCGGACCACGGCAGTTTCACGCGGGCAGCGGACGCCACCAATCTTGGCGTACCGTCGGTGAGCCGCGCGGTGCAGGATCTCGAAACGATGCTCGGCGTGCAGCTCTTCAACCGGACCACGCGCCGCGTCGCGTTGACCACGGCGGGCCATGCGGTACTCGAGCGCGTCACGGGCGTCCTGTCCTCCTATGAAGACCTCGCGCGTACCGGCAGCGACGAAGCCGGCGATTGCGCGGGTAACGTCCGCATCGAGGTGCCGGCAATCTTCGATACCGCCCGCCTCACTTCCGTCCTGGTCCGCTTCATGCGCGCCTGGCCGAAAGTACGGGTCGACGTGCGGCGCGTCGATCACCTGGCCGATACGCTCGGCGATCTTGCCGACCTCGCGATCGTCGTCGGTCGCTCGGCGCCGTCGTCGTGCATCGCGCGATCGCTCGCGGCCGTGCCGCTCGGGCTCTATGCGAGCCCTGCGTGGCTCGAACGGACCAACGATCTCGCTCACCCGCTCGATGTGCCTGCCGAAGCTTGCCTCGCGACGGGCGCACAGCATTCGGTGTGGACGGTCAGCCATCAAGCATCCGGGGAGAGTGTGACGCTTGCCGCGCGCGCGGCGCTGCGCACGAATTGCCCTCATGCGCTTCTCGCGGCGGCCGTCGACGGCGAGGGGCTAGCGATCCTGCCCAACCCGCTCGCACAAGCGGCGCTCGATCGCGGCGAACTCGTGCGTGTGCTCGATGCGTGGCAGGTGGCGCCACTGGAAGCCTGCCTCGTTTACCGGTCCAGACGCAATCTCCCCGCGCGGGTGCGCAAATTGACCGAGTATTTGCTCGACGCCTTCGGCGAACAGCGTGACGAGATTGGCGCAATGGCGGCTGTACCGAACATGGCCCGGATGGCAGCGACGCAGGCGACGCTCACGCCGTGCGCAGCTTGATGAAGATTGTGCTGATACGGATGCAGGGGAAACGACGGAATGATGGTTGATTTTGCTGGATGTCTGCTGGATGTGTCGTCGCGGTATCTCGGACTCGCGATCCAGAACCGGACGGTCGTGGCTTACGTCGACGCTGGACCAGGACACGCAACGCGCGTGAGCGATTCACATCGTGGCGCGTCGTCCTCCAGAATGCCGCAGCATGCGCATGCCGCCACGGAGGTGGCCTCGCCGATGCAGCCGGCCCGTCAGAGAAGCGATGTGACGGCCTTCGTGTGCGATGACGAAGAACGCCGGCTCGTCACCGCACCGGCGTCGCGTCGTAGTTGACCGGCACCCAGTCGTATTGCGCACCCTCGCGGCGCAGGTGGCCAAGCCCCGGAAACGCGATATGCGCGGCGCCGACGAGATAGCGTCGAGCGGCAACGCGCTTCAGCGTGTCCCGCCGCGTGCGGCGGGCGGCGCCGGCATCGCTGTCGTACTGGACCGTCGCGTCGACGTCGCGCAACTGGATCGCCGCCACGTGCACGATATCGCCCCACGCGAGCAGGCCCGCGTTCCCGCTCTCGATCAGATAAGCCGTATGTCCCGGCGTATGGCCGGGCATCGGCACCGCGCGAATGCCGGGCGCGAGCGTCGCTTCGCCGCGAAACGTCTTGAAGCGGCCGGCCGCGACGTAAGGCGCGACCGCCGCGGCGGCCGCATCGAAGAACGACGCGAGGAACGCCGGCGCCTGCGCCTTGTTGGCGGGATCGAGCCAGTACGCGGCCTCGACGGCGTTCACGCGCACGACGGCATTCGGAAACGTCATCGCGCCATTCGACGCAATGCCGCCGACGTGGTCCTTGTGCAGGTGCGTGAGCAGCACTTCGTCGATCTGCGCGGGCGCGTAGCCGGCCGCGCGCAGGTCGTCGAGCAGCTTGCCGCAGCAGTCGCCGTACAGCGTGCCGGCGCCCGCATCGACGAGAATCCGCTTCGATCCGGTATCGACGAGGAACGCGTTGATCGACCCTTGCACGGGCGGCTCCAGGAAGGCGCGATCGAGATCGCGCCGGATCTCGTCCTTCGAGATGTCGCGGAACACCGTGTCGACCGGAAACGGATGAGTGCCGTCGGACAGCGCGATCACCGTGAAGTCGCCGATCTTCTGCCGATAGAAGCCGGGCGGCTGCCGGCCCGCGGCAGCGGCTGGCGTGGTGGATTGCGTTTCGGGTTGCGCATTGGCGTAGACGTCGGGCTGCACGCCGGCCTGCGCAAACGCCGCAGGCGCCAACAGGCCCGCGCACCCGGCCACGATCAGCAAACGGGCCGCTTGCGCGACGCACGCGTGTTGGAACAGGTTCTTCATGCGATCTCCGTGACGAACCGTGCGCGCGCCCGGCCACGAACGGACCGACCCGTGCAACACGCGATGTCGCGCAGCTTATCGGGCGCCGTGGCGAAAATCCTGAGCGTTGCCTGAATTGTCCTGAAGAGGCGGCACGCGCGCGCGGTCCCCGCACCGGCCGGCGCTAGAATGCGATCCGCATGCAACGCGACGTTGCAACCCGCCCAAGGACGACCCCATGGACAAATTCTCCGCGCTGCGCGCATTCGTCGAAGTCGCGGAAGCCGGCGGCTTCTCGAGCGCGGGGCGCCGGCTCGATCTCGCCGCTTCGTCGGTCGTGCGCGCGGTGGACGCGCTCGAGGCGTCGCTCGGCACCGTGCTGCTGAACCGCACGACGCGGCAGGTCACGCTGTCCGACGCGGGCGCCGTCTACTATGCGCGGGCGAAACGCGTGCTCGGCGAACTCGCCGATGCCGATGCGCTGGTGGCCGACCGCGGCGACGCGCCGTCCGGCCCGCTGCGCGTGTCGGTCCCGGTCGCCTACGGACTGCGCCGCCTCGCGCCGCACGTCGCCGCGTTCGTCGCGCGCCATCCGAAGCTCGACCTCGACCTGCAGCTGACCGACGAACGCGTCGATCTCGTGTCCGCCCGAATCGACGTCGCGATCCGGCTCGGCGACGCCGCGCCGACCGCGGAAGTCGTCGCGCGGCCGCTCGGCACGTTCCGGCGCTACGTGGTCGCGAGCCGCGCCTACCTCGACGCGCACGGCACGCCCGCGACGCCGGGCGAGCTGGTCGATCACGCGTGCCTGCGCTTTCATTTCGGCGTCGACCAGCAGACGTGGACGTTCGTGGGCGCGCAACGCACGACGCAGGTCGTCGTCACCGGGCGGCTGAAATCGAACCACAGCGAAGTGCTGCGCGAGGCCGCGCTCGACGGCGCCGGCATCGCGCTGCTGCCCGACTGGCTGGTCGATACGGACCTCGAAGCCGGCCGCCTGCAACGGCTGTTCGATCAATACGACGTGACGCCGGGCTCGGCGCGCGCGGTGATCACCGCGCTGTACCTGCCGAACCAGCGCGGCTCGAAGCGCGTGACCGCGTTCATCGATTTCGTCGAATCGCTCGCCCGCGCACAGCCCTGATACGGGCGGCGCGGAGCGATGCCATGCGTCACCAGCCGAACTTCGCTTCCATCCCGACGTAGTCGGCGTTGCGCGCGCCGAGTGCGCGAATCGACGAGCCGAGCTGGAAGTGCACGGCCTCGAGCGCGAGCGCGACGTTCGCGTTCACGAGCCAGTCGACGCGCGCCTGCGCGTACATCCCCGTCCACGCGCCGCCCTTGCCCGCCGTGCCCGGCACCGCCGACATCCCCTGCCCGTAGATCGCGTCGGCCGTCGTCTGCCGCCACTGGAAGCCGACGGCGGTGAGCACCGTCACCGAGCTGGCCGGCTTGAACGTCAGCGACGGCTTCACGTGGATCAGGTTGCTGTACCCGGTGTAGCCGGCGAGCGTGAAGTAATAGCCGTTCGGAAACATCGGGTTGAACGTGCCGACGCGCCGGTCGCCCGGATGCGCGTCGCCCGATGCACCGTCGACCTGGATGCCGATGCGCGGCGTGCCGGCCGTCTTCGCGAACGTGTAGCCGCCCAGCGCGCCGAACGCCCACGCGCCGACCGTGTCCTGCCCGACGTGACCCGTCTGAAGCATCGCCTCGACGTCCCAGTCGAACCCGTCGGTCTTGCCCGCGTAGCGCATGTCGAACACGTCGCGCCGCTCGGTGCCGGACGCATCCGGATAGCGCGCGTTGTCGCGCGTGTAGCGCGACCAGTACGCGGACAGATCGCCGGGCCCCGTGCCGGTGCGCTCGACGCGCACGCCGTCGAATCGCAGGTGCCGGTTCGACACGTCGTCGAACACGGCCGCATTGCGATACTGCACCGGGCGCGTCACATAACCGATCAGCCGCCATTTGCCGATTTCGTAATCGGTCCACAGTCCGTCGTACGCCTGCCGCACGTTCGGGCCGTCGCGCACCGACACGAAGCGCTGCAAGTCGAACGCCATCTCCTGCCGGCCGATCCGCGTCTTGAACGTGCCCGGCCCCAGTTGATCGACGTACGCGACGAACGCCTGTTCGATATCGAGCTGATCCTTGTCGACCGGGCCGACCGTGTCCTTGCCGAACGGCCGCGCATCGACGAACTGCACGAACGCCTGGAAGTGCCCGCGATAGCGCAGGTCCGCATGCACGTTCGCGCGCTGGATCACGTAATTGTCGTCGTGCGCGGCGCCGAGGCCGAACAGCGGCGCGTTGTTCAGTTCGAAGCGCTCGCGCAGGTTCGCGCCGAGCGACAGGTAGGTCGACGGGTCGTCGCCGAGGCGTATGTATTTCAGCGCGTCGAACGGCTTGCGCGGCACGCACGGATTCGCGAGCACCGACCAGTCTTCCTGCCAGCGGTTGAACGACACCGTCGGGCGTTTCGCGGTGCACGACGCCGCGGCGGCAGCCGGCGACGCGACCGCGCCGGCCGCCGTCACACCGGCATCGGCCTCCGCGCCGACGGCCGACCCCGCATGCAACGCGGCGCCGCCCGCCAGCACGACGCACGGCAGCGCGCCGCGCCACGATCGCTTCATCGGCCGGCGCACCGTCATTTCGACCGCGCGTGGATTTCGGCGACGTAGCCGCCCGGGAACTGCACGAGCGCCGCGTCGCGGCCGTCCGACTTGAACGGCGGCACCAGCACCGTCACGCCCGCGGCTTCGGCCTGCTTCAGCGTCGCGGCGAGATCGGCCACTTCGTAGCCGGTCATTTCACGCCCGAACGGGTACGGCAGGTGACCGTCGGTCGCGAGCACGGTCATCTTGCCGAAGCCCGATTCGATGCGAATGCGGCGGTACGTATCGTTCGGCCGGCCGATCTCGATGCCCGGCGCATGGCGCACGTCCGACACGATCTTGCCGTGCGAGAACGCGGCGAAGTTGCGTGCGAGCTTGCTCGCGCTTTCCGGCGACACGTACACGCGATTCTCCGGCACCGTCTGCAGCGCGTCGTAGTTCGGCGCCTGCGTATGCCAGTACAGCTGCATGTTCACGCCGCCCGGCCAGCGAACGATCGCGTCGCGTCCGATCGGGTCGGGGAACGTCGACACGACGATGTCCGCGCCATGCGCGCGCGCCGACTTCACCGCGACGTCCATGTCGGTCACGAGATAGCCGGTGCGTTCCTCGCAGAACGGATACGGGATCGGCGTCTTGAAACCGAACACCGAGATCGTGCCAACCGGCGTCAGCACGAGCTGCGACATCGTCTGGCTCGGCGTCGGCGTGACCTGGAACACGCCCTGCTTCGACTTCTTGCCGCCGAAGGTCGCGACGAAGCTGTCGGTGAAGCGGTCGAAGTCTTCGGGGGCGACGCACACGTGCGTCGTGTCGTACTGCGGGCCGACCGCAATGGCCGGCGACCGCGCCGCGGCGGCCGGCGACGCGATGTCGTCGAGGTGGGTTTCGTCGGCGAACGCCGGCACGCCGGCCAGCAGCGCGGCGAGCACGGCCGACGACGCGGCGGTCATGCGCAGCAGATTGCGCAGGTTGAATGAACTCATTGGTTTTCTCCGTGATGTTGACGCGCGCGGCCTGGCGCCGCGCGCGGATTCTGATTCAGCGGGATGCAGGCGACTCATCCGGGCGGCCCGGACGACAGGCAAGAAACACGCGCACCGCGAGCGGCAGCGTGCGGACCCACGCGGGGGTGCCGTAGACGGGGCGCGTCGTCATGTCAGACCGCCCAGCACGAGCACCCGAACGCGCCCCAGAAGCCCTTCGCGTCCGACGTCGGCAACGTGCGGCCCCACGCGCCCGCGTGCGCATGCTGGTGAACGTTGCATTCGTTCGCGCAAGCGCACATCGCGGCGGCCGCCGCGCGTTGCAGCGGCGCGCCGTCGCGCTGCGTCGCGCCCCAGCCGCCATAGCCGCCGAATTCGCGCACCGGCGACCAGTCCGGCATCGCCGGCGGGATCGGCGC
>NZ_JACFYV010000198.1:0-12280 GCF_016759955.1 Burkholderia sp. KCJ3K979 | reverse complement strand
GCCGTCATCAGGACCGCATCGTAGGCCCCCGCCTCTCATGAGACAAACGTATTTTTCGAATCGACTCATGCATTTGTTGAATACATGAGGGCCGGCGGGCCGCGATGACCCGCCTTCCGCGTCAATCCGGATACGTGATGCGCTCCGGCTCACGCCGCATGATGACCTTCCCGTGGCGCATCGACAGCGTGGCCTTCGCCTGCCGGCGTACGGCTTCGTAATCGCTGTCCGCGTCGAGCACGACGAAATTGGCCGGCCGCCCGATCTCGATGCCGTAGCCATCGCCGAGATGCATCGTCGTCGCGCTGTGGTCAGTCACGAAGTCGAGGCAGCGCTGCAGGTCCTGGTAACCCATCATGTGACAGATATGAAGGCCCGCATCGAGCACGCGCAGGATGTTGCCGTTGCCGAGCGGATACCACGGGTCCTTGATCGAATCCTGCCCGAAGCACACGTTGATGCCGGCCCGGTCGAGTTCCGCGACGCGCGTGACGCCGCGCCGCTTCGGAAACGTGTCGAAGCGCCCTTGCAGATGAATGCTCTCGGTCGGGCACGAGATGAAGTTCAGTCCCGCCCGCTTCAGCAGCCGGAACAGCTTCGAGCAGTACGCGTTGTCGTACGAACCCATCGCGGTCGTGTGGCTCGCGGTGACGCGCGCGCCCATGCCGCGCACGCGCGCTTCTTCCGCGAGCACTTCGAGAAAGCGCGAATGCGGATCGTCGGTTTCGTCGCAGTGCACGTCGACGAGGCAGCCCGTGCGTTCCGCGAGATCCATCAGAAAGCGGATCGAGCTGACGCCCTGCTCCCGCGTGTTCTCGAAATGCGGAATTCCGCCGACGACGTCCGCGCCGAGCTCGATCGCCTGCTCCATCAGCGCGCGGCCGCCGTCGAACGATTCGATGCCCTCCTGCGGGAACGCGACGATCTGCAGATCGATCAGCCCGCGCGCCTCGTCCTTCACTTCCAGCATCGCCTTCAGCGCGGCCAACGTCGGATCGGTCACGTCGACGTGCGTGCGCACGTGCTGGATCCCGTGGTCGCGCAGCATGCCGATCGCCGCATGCGCGCGCGCTTTGGTGTCCTCGTGCGTGATCGTCGCCTTGCGCTCGGCCCAGCGCTCGATGCCTTCGAACAGCGTGCCGCTCATGTTCCACGCGGGTTCGCCGGCCGTCAGCACGGCATCGAGGTGGATATGCGGCTCGACGAGCGGCGCAATCGCGAGACGGCCGCCGCCGTCGATATGGTCGGGGTTCGTCGACGCGATCGGCGCGGTTTGCGCATCGATCCGCGCGATCTTGCCGGCATCGACGCCGATCGTGAACAGGCCGTCGCGGCCGCGCAGACGTACGTTGAACAGGTTCATGGGGAGGCCTCTTGTCGTGCTGCATTGACACGATCGCGCGATCTGCGTCGGCGGCCGTGTGGTCCGAACGGCCAGTATGGAGGAAAAGCAGCGATGCGCGCACGTGTCACGCATGTTGCATCGACACGACAACCAGGCTGTACCGGGCGGAAGCCGAGGGCCGCCCGCCACGCAGGAATCGCCTGCCCAGGGTGTGCGCGCCGCGTCGTGTCAGTTTTGTGAAGGATGCTTGTCGGATCTGGAACAGTGCGCTCGCGGCCCGGACGGCCGTGCGCGTGCCGCGCATTCCTATACTTGCGCCGAACTTTGGTTTCCAGTCCCACCCGCAGGAGCTTTCCGATGAAAAAAACCCTGATCGCCGGCGCAGGCGCCGCCGCACTCCTCACGCCGCTCGCCCACGCGCAAAGTTCGGTCACGCTGTACGGCCTGATCGACGCCGGCATCGCCTATACCAACAACGTGAACGGCGCGTCGCAGTGGCGCATGACGACCGGCACGATCAACGGCAGCCGCTTCGGCCTGCGCGGCACCGAGGATCTCGGCGGCGGGCTGAAGGCGCTGTTCGTGCTCGAAAACGGCTTCAACGCGAACAACGGCGGGCTTGGCCAGGACGGCAAGCTGTTCGGCCGGCACGCGTACGTCGGCCTCAGCCGGGCCGGCTACGGCACGCTGACGCTCGGTCGCCAGTACGACACGATGGTCGACTTCGTCGCGCCGTTGTCGGCGACGTCCGGCGATTTCGGCGATACGGGCTTCGCGCATCCGTTCGACAACGACAACCTGAACCACTCGCTGCGCATCAACAACGCGGTCAAGTACACGAGCGACACGATCGCGGGCTTCAAGGTCGGCGCGCTGTACGCGTTTTCCAACTCGGCGAATTTCAGCGCGAACCGCGCATACAGCGTGGCCGCGAGCTACACGAACGGCCCGCTGAAGCTGGCCGGTGCGTACCTGCAGATGAACGGTACCAAGGGTTCGACGAGCGCGAGCCCCGGCGCGACCGATTCGGCCGAAGCGAAGAGCCTGAACCAGGGCGGCTGGTCGATCGGCTCGGACCGCATGCGCACGTACGGCGGCGGCGTCAGCTACGTGTTCGGCCCGGCGACCGTCGGCTTCGTCTACACGCGCTCGCAGTACGACAACACGGGCGCGTTCGGCTCGAGCGGCCAGATCGCGTTCAACAACTACGACGTGAACGTGCGCTATGCGGTCACGCCGGCCGTCAGCGTCGGCGCGGCCTATGTGTACACGGACGCCAGCGTGTCGAATCCCGACAGCAAGCACGGCACCGACCCGAAATGGCATCAGGCGAACCTGCAGGCCGTGTACAAGCTGTCGCGCCGCACCGACCTGTACGCGGAAGCGATGTTTCAGCACGCGTCGGGCCGCGGTTACCAGGCGTTCATCAACACGTCGGGCGGCGCATCGAGCACGGCGAACCAGGTCGTCGGCACGATCGGCATGCGCACGCGGTTCTGACCGGCAGCGCGCGACGTCGCCCGTATGCACGGCGCCCGTGTGCGCTCACGGTTTCGCCCGGTGCGGGCGACCGCGCCAATGTTGTTGCTTCTGGAAGGCAGCCCTCCTGGATTCGGGGTGTTTGCGCATCGGCCTGCTGCGTAGACTGACGTCGAAGGTCGGAGCCGCGCATCGCGTGCGGCGTGTCGATCCGGCCACCCACCCCGTATTCAGGAGAACCACGTGAAATCGCTCGTCGTTACCGCCGCCGCTGCCGTCCTGCTCGCCGCACCGGCCCTGTCGTTCGCCCAGCAGGCGAAGTCGCCCGTCACGCGCGCGCAGGTGCTGCAGGAGCTGGTCGATCTCGAATCGGTCGGCTACAACCCGGCGCGCGGTGAAATCGGCAACTATCCGGACGACATCCTCGCGGCGCAGGAACGGCTGCAGGCGAAACGTCTCGCCGAGCGAAAAGCGGCGCGGGCCGCCTACGGCCCGGCCGGCGAGCCGGCCACCGAATCGGGCGCGGCGGCCAGGCCCGCGCTGTGACGATGCGCGTCGCTCGCATCACGCATGCGTGGCGAGCGATGCGTATCGGGTGTTTGCATGAAGCAACCCGCCGCGCGCCGATGCGCGAGCGGGTTTCAGACGGCCTGCGTTCAGGCGGCCTGCGGTTCGCGGTCGATCGCGCTCAGCATCTCGACGTCGCGCGCGATCATCGTCGGCACCTGCGCACGCAGCATCTCGACCCAGGTCCGCACCTTCGCATCGACGAAGCGGCGCGACGGGTACAGCGCATACACGTTCATCTTCTGCAGGATATGCGCGGGCAGCACCCGGACGAGCGTGCCGTCGCGCAGCGCGTCGATTGCCGAATACAGCGGCAGCATGCCGATCCCGATGCCGTCGCGGATCGCGAGGGCGAGCGATTCGGCCGTATTGGTCTGCACCGGCCCGGCGACATGGATCTGCTCGACGCCGTCGGGCCCTTCGAGCACCCATTCGTGCGTCGGGAACGCCGGCGTACATAGCGTCAGGCACGCGTGCGCGGCGAGATCCTGCGGGCGGGCCGGCACGCCATGCCGTTTCACGTAGTCGGGCGATGCGCACAGAATGCTGAACGTCGAGCCGAGCAGGTGCGACACGAGCTCCGAATCAGGCAGCGACGATGCGGTGACGACGGCCATGTCGCTCGTGCCGTCGAACAGGTCAGGCATCCGCTGCGACAGCGACAGCTCGATCGACACGTCCGGGAATTGCGCGTGATAGCGCGTCAGCGCGGGTAATACGTAGTGATGACCGACGCTCGCGAAGCTGTGCATGCGCAGCACGCCGGCCGGGCGCTCGTGCGCGCAGCTCGCCTCTTCTTCCGCGCGGTCGACGTCGGCGAGGATCTGGCGGCAGCGCCGCAGATAGCTTTCGCCGGCCGACGTGAGCGCGAGACGGCGCGTCGAGCGATTCATCAGACGGGTGCGCAGGCGCGCCTCGAGTTCCGACACCGCGCGCGACATCGCGCCCGTCGTCGAATTCAGCGATTGCGCGGCGGCGGTGAAACTGCCCGTCTCGACGACGCGCGAAAACACCCGCATGTTTTGTAGCGTATCCATTCCTGTGAGCAACCTGTAGCGGAGCCGCCATTTTCCTCCACTGCGCGCGATAGATTGTTACGTCGGCTGCAACTATCGTTTCCCCGCAACTGCGTTAATGCACGGGCGCCGCACTCCTACAATCGGCGCCTCACCAGTCGAACGGACCCGTTCGGACGTACCGCGGCGCTTCGCCCGGTCGGCCCTGGGCCCTCTTTTCATGAAGCCACAACCTGCGATCGAGCGACCTTCCATCGAACCGGCACGATGGAGGCCATGGCTCGATCCGCTCGGCAACGCGGCGCGCGACTGGGCCGCGACCGACGGGCTGATCTGGCTGCATCTCGCGAAAACCGTGCTCGCGGCGCTGCTGGCGATGGGCATCGCGATGCGTCTGGAAATGTCGCAGCCGCGCACCGCGATGACGACCGTGTTCGTGCTGATGCAGCCGCTGTCGGGCATGGTGTTCGCGAAAAGCTTCTACCGCGTGCTCGGCACGGCGGCCGGCCTCGTCGGCGCGCTCGCGCTCGGTGGGTTGTTCGCGCAGCAGCCGGAGCTGTACATGGCCGGCATCACGCTGTGGATCGGCGGCTGCATCGCGCTCGCGGTGCGCAACCGCCACTTCCGCTGGTACGGCTTCGTGCTCGCCGGCTACACGGCCGCGCTGATCGGCCTGCCGGCCGTGATGACACCGCAGACGCTGTTCCAGTCCGCGCTCACGCGCGCCGCGGAAGTCGCACTCGGCATCGCGTGCTCGGGCGCGGTCAGCGCGTTGATCCTGCCGTTGAGTTCCGCGAAGGCGCTGATGCGTTCGTTGAGCGCGCGCCACGCGACGTTCGCGGCGTTCACGGCCGGCGCGCTGGCGGGCAACGTCGCGCGCGGCGATTTCGAGCGGCGCTTCGCCGATTTCGTCGACGACATCGTCGGCTTCGAAGCCAACCGTGCATTCGCATCGTTCGAGGACCCGCACATTCGCGCGCGCAGCCGCCGGCTCGCGCGGCTGAACAGCGAGTTCATGAACGCGTGCACGCGGCTGCATGCGCTGCACCAGCTCGTCAAACGGCTGCGCGCGAATCAGTCGGACGCGGTGCTCGACGCGCTGGCGCCGCACGTCGACGCACTCGCGCTGCGCTTCGCCGCGTTGCGCGACGAACGCCAGCGCGGCATCGCACCGGCCACCGGCGCGCTGCTCGAACTGCGCCGCTTCCACGGTGCGTTGCCGAAGACCGCGCGCGCGTCGCGGCGAACCCTCGAGGACCATGCGGCCGGCGGCCTGCTCGACTTCGATACCGCGATCGAGCTGCTGTACCGGTTCATCGGCGAATATCTCGGCTACGTCGACACGTACGCGTCGCTCGACCAGGACGATCACGCGTTCGAGCGCTCGGTCACGCATTACGCGGTGAAAACCAATGCGTTCTTCGTCGGTTTCGCCTTCCTGCGCACGGTGGTCGCCGTCGGCGCGATGAGTGCATTCTGGATCGCGTCGGAATGGCCGAGCGGCTCGCTCGCGGTGATCGCCACCGCGATCGCGTGCGCACTCAGCTCGACGTCGCCGCGCGCGCCGAAGTTCGTCGCGCAGATGGGCGTCGGGGCGGCGTTCGCGACCGCCGTCGGCTACCTGTTCCTGTGCTACGTCTATCCGAACATCGACGGTTTTCCGCTGCTGTGCGCGGCGCTCGCGCCGGTGCTCGGCCTCGGCGCGTTCCTCGCGATGCGGCCGGGCCTGTCCGGCTACGGGATCGGCTTCGCGGTGTTCTTCTGCTTGCTTGCGGGCCCCGACAACACGATCGCGTATACGCCTGAAGTGCTGATCAACAACGGGCTGGCGGTCGTGGTCGCGATGCTCGCGTGCTCGCTCGTGTTCGCCGTCGTATTCCCGACCCACATGCCCTGGCTCACCGGCCGGATCGCGCACGACTTGCGCCGCCAGGTGACGCTTGCATGCGAAGGCGCGCCGGACGGCCTCGCGCAGCGCTTCCAGTCGAGCACGCATGACCTGATGGCGCAACTGCGCACGCTGCTGGTGCGCCGTACGCGGCAGCATCGCGATGCACTGCGCTGGATGCTGTCGACGCTCGAAGTCGGCCACGCGGTCATCGACCTGCGCGACGAGCTGCACGCGTTCTGCGCGTCGAAACCGCCGCAGACGCTGCGCTGGACCGGTTCGATCGATGCGGTGCTGAACGAACTGCCGCGCTTCTTCGACGATCCGACGCCCAGTCGCCATGCGCGTACGCTGAAATCGGTGAATCTCGCGATTCGCGCGGCACAGCACACGCTGCAGGCGTGGTACGCGGTGCCCGACGCGCGCCGCAGCATGCAAAGGATCGTCGGCTGCCTGCACTTCATGCGCAGCGCGCTGCTGGACAAGGACGCGCCGTTCAACCGGCACCGCCATTGAAGAATGTGTGCGCGCGCAACGGGATCGTTGTTCCGGATGGAAATAAGCTCTACAGCCGCGGTGATTAATCTTTAAGCAGTGCGAGCCTATAGTTTCCTCACTGCCAGCGAGACTGGCACTCACCCAGGAGAAACAAAATGAAGCCGCTGCACCTCGCCCTCGTTGCCCTGTCGCTCACCGCTGCCGTCGCTCACGCGCAGCCGGCACCGGCAGACGCCGCACCGCAACAGGCGAACCGCGCCGAGGCGATCCAGGCCGCCGGCCGCGTCGATCGTGCGCAATCGAAGCAGGAAGACCCGAACGCCTGCGTCGGCCCCGTCAGCTTCTGCAACATCTACTTCGGCAGCTGAGCATGACGCTGCGTCGTCACGGCCCGGCCCGTATCGCCCGCATTGCATGCAACGCAAGCGCGGGCGGACGGCGGCCCGGCCGATCGCCGCATCGCCGCCCCGCCCCACGCCGCTTCGATTGAAGCGGCGCTTGCCGTTTCAGGCGCCGCGCCCCGGCCGCCAACCCACTTCGCGCAACGCATCCAGCAAGCGCGCCTGCCCGAGCCCTTCGACCCGCGCCCCGCGCGATGCGACGTCGCCGCCCGCGACCAGCGCATTCACGATCGCCTCCTCCACCGCTTCCGCCGCCGCGACGAACAGCGCGGAAATATGGTCGTTGTTGACCATTTGCACGCCGGTGGTCGGCGCGCCCTTGCTGCCGTAGTTCACCGCCGGCAAGCCGGCGTTGCCGGTGGCGAACGCAAGGAAGATGTCGCCGCTCGAATCCTCGGTGCCGCCGCCGACGCGGGCGAGCCCGACGCTCGCGCGCTGCGCGAGACGCGTGCATTGATGCGGCAGCAACGGTGCGTCGGTTGCGATCGTGACGACGATCGAACCCATGCCGGCTTCGCCTTTCGCGTCGGCTTCGCGGAACGGCGAATGCACATGCCGCAGCACTTCGCCGACCGGGTAGCCGGCCACGCGCAGCATCTCGCGCACACCGTAGTTCGCCTGCACGAGCGCGCCGACGGTCCAGCCGCCCGCATCGTCCGCCAGCACGCGCGACGCGGTGCCGATGCCGCCCTTGAACTCGTGGCAGATCATGCCCGTACCGCCGCCCACGCCGCCTTCGGCAACCGGCCCCGACTGCGCGGCGGCCAGCGCGCGCTGCACGTGCGCGGCGCTCACGTGCTGCCCCCAGATGTCGTTCAGCAGTCCGTCGTAGGTTTCCATCACGACCGGCATGCACCAGTACACACGGCCGGCCGCCGCTTCGCGTTCGTTCGCGACGAGCGCGTCGCGCACCGCGCCGACGCTGTGGGTGTTCGTATAGGCGATCGGCGTCGTCAGCAGGCCCGCTTCGCGAATCCATTCGAGCCCGGTCGCGTCGCCGTTGCCGTTCAGCACGTGCACGCCCGCGAAGCACGGCGAATCGTGCGCGGCGCCCGCGCGCGGCTCGATCACGGTGACGCCGGTGCGGATCGACGCGTCGCCGTTCTCGACGTTCAGCGTGCAATGTCCGACCCGCACACCCGGTACGTCCGTGATCGCGTTGAAGCGGCCCGGCGTGCCGAGGCCGATGCGGATGCCGAGATCCCTCGTGCGCATGATGCAATTCCTCCCGTCTTTCGATTTTTCAATGGTTCGGTGTATCGGTGGCGCAAGGTATCGATCCGGTGCTCAGAGCGCGCGGAACGCTTCGCTGTGGCGCGCCCAGGCCACGTACATCACGAGCGCCGCGACCAGCAGCCCCGCGATGATGATCAGGTCGGTCGGTTTCGTCGCGGTCGCCAGCGTCGTGTAAAGCGTATACGCGGCGCCCGCCACCGCGACGAGCGGCGTCACGGGCCACAGCGGCATCCGGTAGTGATGTTCGACGTCGCGGCGCACGAACCGGCTCGCGAGCGCGGCCAGCCCGACGACCAGATAAATCAGCAGCAGCAGGTCGACCGTGAACGCGGTGAGCTCGTCGAGGCTCGACACGAACACGAGCCCGGCCGACGGTATCGCGAGCGCGAGCGTCGCCAGCCACGGCGATTCGAGGCGCGGATGGATCGTCGAGAACGCGCGGTTGCAGGTGCGCGACCAGAGCGCATGCCGGCCGCTGCTGTACAGCAGGCGGCCCATCGTGATCACGATCGCGATGATCGCGTTGAACACCGACAGGAAGATCCCGCCGCTGACCACGCGCGACACGGCCGGATTGCTCAGCGAGCGCACGACATAGCCGATCGGATCGGGGCTTTTGGTCAGTTCGGTCAGCGACGGCGCACCCAGCACGATCGCGGTGAGCGGCACCAGTTCGACGACGAGGATCACAAGCAGCGAATAGATCACCGCCTTCGCGACGTTGCGGTTGCCGCCGCGCAGGTCTTCCGCGAGATAGGCGGCCGAGCCGAAGCCGTTGTAGCAGAAGATCGCGGTGCCGATCGCGGGCACGATGGCCGCGAGCGTCGCCGGCACGAGGGCATTGCCGCTTGCGACGACCGGGGCGATCAGCACTTCGGCGCCGCGATGCGGCGACCCGAAGCCGAGCCCCGCGATCAGCATCAGCACGCCGATTTCGACGACCAGGAACGCGCCGGTGATCCACGCGTTCGTCTTGATGTTCAACATGCCGAGCAGATAGCTGAGCAGCACGATCGTCAGCGCGACCGACTGGTTGCCGAAGTGCGTGCCGAGTGCGTTGTTCAGGTACGGCGCGGCGCCGCTCGCGAGCACGGCCGGAATGAACACGCTGACGGACAGCACCGTGATGAAGGTCAGGTAGCCGGGCAACGTGCCGAACACGCGCTTGGCCATCACGTATTCGCCGCCCGCGCTGCGATGCGCGGCGCTCAGTTCCGCGTAACAGAGCGCGAACGCGAGCGCGAGCACGCCGCCGAGCAGGAACGACAGCACGGCGCCGCTGCCGGCCTGCTGGATCGCGAACGGCGCGATCACGAAGATCGAGCTGGCCGGCGTCACGCCCGATACGGTGATCATCACCGCATCGCGCACGCTGAGCGTCTGCGACAACGCGCGCGGCGCGTCTTCCGTTGCAGGCGCCGCTTGCACGCTGCCCGTCGATTCCGACATCATCGCCATTTCGTTCTCCTGTGCTCCTATGCCACCTGTTTTTGAACGCCCATACTCGGGCCCGATTGATTGCGTGGCAGTCTAGGAAGCCAATTTCAGGACCGCTATTCCCCCTTCGTGTTACGCCCTTCCGGTGGTGGTATGGATCGTCTCTTTTCCGAAATCGCGATGCACCAGGCGCTTGGCCGCGCAATCGATCATCTCGGCCAGCCGCGCTTCTGGCGATTCCTGGTGCTGCTGCTCAATGAAATGGCGCCGTTCGACAACGCGCTGGCGACCGCGATCGGCAGCGACGGCGTACCGCTCGTGCTCGACGAATACGACACGGGCGGCACCGACACCGCGTCGCCCGTGCCGCTTTACCTGAACGGGTTATATCTGCTCGATCCGTTCCTGCAGGCCGCGCACGACGGGCTCGCCGACGGCTGCTACCGGCTCGAGGAAGTCGCGCCCGACCTGTTCCGGCAGAGCGAGTATTTCCTGAGCTATTTCCGCGACGCGGTCGGCGACGACGAGATCCAGATTCTCGTGCGGCCGAATGCCGACACGCTGCTGTCGCTGTCGCTCGGTGCGTCGACGCGCTTCGACGTCGAACCGCTCGGCAAGCTGACGGCCGCGATGCCGTGGGTGCTCGCGGTGATTCGGCAGCACTGGAGGCTGGTGGGCGACGCCGCACGTGCGGCGCCCGACGCCGATCTCGGTACGCGCGTCGAACAGGCGCTCGCCCGCTTCGGCGCGGGCGTGCTGACCGACCGCGAGATGTCGATCGCGCGGATGGTGCTGCGCGGCAATTCGTCGAAGGCGATTGCCGAGCGGCTCGCGATTTCACCGGAAACGGTGAAGGTGCATCGGCGGCATTTGTACGCAAAGCTCGGGATTTCGTCGCAACCCGAGCTGTTTTCGCGGTTCATCCAGGCGTTGGGGGAAGACGCGGCGGGATGAGTGCGCCGATGCACGCGACTGCCTTCACCCGCCCGCCTCGATGAACCCGCCATCGGGCGCCTGGTGCGGCACGTACCAGCCGAAATACACCTCGGCCTCGACGATCCGGCCGTCGCGTACGCGCAATCGCTCGGCGTTGCGAAACCGCCGTCCGGCGGTCGTGACGGCTTCGTACACGACGAACACGTATTCGCCGTGCACCGCCACGTCGACGAACTCGAATCCTGCGAGCATCGCGCTGTTCGGCCAGCAGCGCGCCAGATACGCGTCGCGGTCGAGCCGGTTGTCGAGCGGGCTCGTGAAATGGAAGTCCGGCGCGATCAGCGCTTCGATCGCGTCGCGGTTCTTGTCGACATACGCGCGATAGCTCGCACGCGCGACTTCACCGGGATCGTCTGGCATCGTCGTTACCTCCGCGAAGGGTCGGGGTGACCGCAACGGCTCGCGTCGCCCCGGCGCATCGATGAAACGGAAGCGGGCGGCACGCACGGCCACGGCCGCTCACGCGTGCGCGGACAGACGTGCATGTCCGGCACGACGCCATGCACGAAAGCACGCAGCGGCCGATCCGCCCGTCCCGCACCGCGCCTTTCGGCGCAGACCGGGGCGCGCGTCGGTTGCCCGTTTCCGCACGCACGGGCATGATGTCCGCCAGCGTGCCGGCGCCAGCCGTCCGCTTCGGCGGTCGTCGACGCCCCGAGCGGCATGCCGCCACTGCACCGCCGGCATCGTCGAGCAATCCGCGTGCCGGCCCCGTTCGCCCATCTCACCGAGCCCATGTCACTCCGCGCCTTCAGAACGCTCGTCGCCATCGCCCGCTACCGGACCTTCGCGCGCGCCGGCGAAGCCATCGGCCTCACCCAATCGGCGGTGAGCCTGCAGATCAAGACGCTCGAAAGCGAATACAACGTGCAGTTGTTCGACCGTTCGCGCCGGCAGCCGGTGCTCACCGAAGCCGGCAACATCCTGCTCGCGCAGGCCGAGCAGGTGCTCGCGATGGTCGACCGGATTCCCGATGCGCTCAGCGACGAGAAGAAGCTGGTCGGCCGGCTGCGGATCGGCGCGATCCAGACCGCGTTGTCCGGCCCGCTGCCCGACGCGCTGCTCGCGCTGCGTGCCGCGCATCCGTCGTTGCGCGTGCACGTGTCGGCCGGCATGTCGGTGGAACTCGCGAACCGCGTCGCGGCCGGCGAGCTCGACGCGGCGATCACGACGCGCCCGGTGCGCCCGCATCCGGCGGAACTGACGTGGACCACGCTGTACGAGGATCGCTTCTGGCTGCTCGCGCCGCCCGGTCATGCGGAACGCGACGCGGGCGCGCTGCTCGATGCGCTGCCGTTCATCCGCTTCGACGCGCAGGCGTGGGCCGGCCGGATGATCGCCGCCGAGCTGCGCCGCATCGGCGTGCGGGTGCGCGAGGAGATGGTGCTGGACAGCGCGGAAACGATCGCGCGCATGG
>NZ_JACFYV010000197.1:0-12390 GCF_016759955.1 Burkholderia sp. KCJ3K979 | reverse complement strand
GCGCCGTTGCGCATCGGCCGCCGCGACGCGCGCGCGGGCGGACTTGCGGGCGGCATCGGCCGCATCGAATTCCTGCTTCGACAGGCCGCGCGGCGTCTCGCGGGTCAGTTCGCGTGCACGGGCGTAATCGAGTTCGGCCTTTTCGGCATCGGCGTGCGCCGACACGAGCGCCGCGTCCGCCTGCTCGATCAGCGCGCGTGCGCGGCTCGCATCGGCATGCGCCTGGGCGACGCGGGCGCGCTGCGCCGCGACGCGCACGTCGAAGTCGCGCCGGTCGATCTGCACGAGCGCGTCGCCCGCATGCACGAACTGGTTGTCGTCGACGAGCACGCGCTCGACCGTGCCGGCGACGCGCGGCGAGATCACGTGCAGGTGGCCGGTCACGTACGCGTCGTCGGTGCCGCGATCGCGTGCATCGAACTCGTACACGAGCAATGCGACGAGCAGCAGCGCGATCACGGCGATCGCGACGACGGCCAGCCGTCGGGAACGCGCGGGCGCAGCGGGCGACGGCGCGGGAGAGGGTGGGGTCATGATCGGCAAACTCCGTCGTACGGGCAGGATTCGACGCACCGCGTTATGCTTGCGCCAGCTTGATATGCGGGAGCCGCTCGACGATGAACACGACGTTCGCCACCGGCAGTGCCGTGCCGGCGCCGGCCGCAGGCCCGGCCTCCGACATTCCGACGTTTCGGTCGATCGCCGCGATCGCGGCCGTGCTGCTCGGCGCCATCATCGCGACGCTGACGTCGCGCATCACGTCGCTCGGGCTGGCCGACGTGCGCGGCGCGCTCGGCGTCGGCGTCGACGAGGGCGCGTGGATCAACACCGCGTTCACCGCGTCGCAGATGTTCGTCGGGCCGCTCGCGATCGCGGCGGCCTTCATGTTCGGCACGCGCCGCGTGCTGGTCGCGGGCGCCGTGGTGTTTCTCGGTGCGGAAAGCGTGCTGCCGCTGTGCACGCAATTCGGCGCGTTCATCGTGTGCCAGGCGATCGCGGGGCTCGCGTCCGGCGTGTTCGTGCCGTTGACGGTCGGCTTCGTCGTGCGCACGCTGCCGCCGCGGCTGATTCCGTTCGGCATCGCCGCGTATGCGATGAATCTGGAGATGTCGCTGAACCTGTCGGCCACGCTCGAAGGCTGGTACAGCGAACATCTGAGCTGGCGCTGGCTGTTCTGGCAGAACGCGGCGCTGACCGTGCCGTTCATCGCGTGCCTGATGCTGTCGCTCGCCGACGAGCCGATCAAGCGCTTTGCGTCCGGCATCGATGCGCGCGGGATGCTGCTCGGCGCGGGCGGCTTCGCGTGCCTGTGCATCGCGCTGGATCAGGGCGAGCGGCTGTTCTGGCTGCAGTCGCCGCTGATCGTCGCGTTGCTGGCCGCCGGCATCCTGATGATCGCCGCATTCCTGATCCACGAACTGACGTCGCCGCGCGCCGGGCTGGATCTCGGCTACCTCGCGCGGCCCAACATCGCGCTGCTGATCGTGCTCGTCGGGCTCGTGCGCTTCACCGTGCTCAACACGAGCTTCATCCCGTCGCTGTTCCTCGCCAGCACGTACGGCCTGCGGCCGTTGCAGATCGGCGATACGCTGCGCTGGATCGCGATCCCGCAACTGCTGTTCGCGCCGTGCGTCGCGCTGTTGCTGCAGCGGGTCGATCCGCGCCGGCTGATCGTCGCCGGCTTCGCGATGGTGGCGATCGCGTTCGCGTTCGGGTCGCGGCTCACGCCGGTGTGGGCCGAGCCCGATTTCATTCCGTCGCAGCTGCTGCAGGCGCTCGGTCAGACGATGGCGCTCACGTCGGTCATCTTCTTCTTCGGCAAGCACGTGACGGCCGAGCACGCGTTGACGTTCGGCGCGGTCGTGCAGGCGACGCGCCTGCTGAGCGGGCAGCTCGGCACGACGTCGATCGCGGTGATTCAGCGGATCAGGGAGGCTACCCATTCGAATCTCGTCGGTCTGCATGTGTCGCTGTCGGATCCCGAAACGCTCGAACGGCTGCGGGCCGGCGCGGCGTCGCTGGTCGCGCATGGCGCCACGTTCGCGACCGGCAACCAGGCGGCCTATGCGCTCGTCGATCGCGCGGTGCGCGTGCAGGCCACGACGCTCGCGCTGGCCGACAACTTCCGGGTGGCGATGGCGTTCGCGCTCGCCGGCGCGCTGCTCGGCATCCTGTTGCGCCCGGTGCGGGCGCCGTAAGTGTGGCGCCGGGCGGTCTGAAATTTCCTGAAAAGTCCTGAACGGCGCGTCCGTCGCGTCCGTCGCGGCGGCATGCGCGCCGCCGCGACGGACCGCGTGCTTACGCCTGCAGGAACGCAAGCAGCTCGGCGTTGATGCGATCGGCGTTCACGACGCACATGCCGTGCGAGCCGCCTTCGATCACCTTCAGCACCGCGTGCTTCACGATCTTCGACGACAGCCGGGCCGAATCGTCGATCGGCACGATCTGGTCGTCGTCGCCGTGCAGCACGAGCGTCGGCACGTCGATCTTCTTCAGGTCGTCGGTGTAGTCGACTTCCGAGAACTCCTTCACGCACAGGTACTGGCCGTGGATGCCGCCCATCATGCCCTGCGACCAGAATGCGTCGATGGTGCCCTGCGACACCTTCGCGTTCGGCCGGTTGAAGCCGAAGAACGGCACGGCGAGATCCTTGTAGAACTGCGAGCGGTTCTCCGCGACGTTCTTGCGGATGCCGTCGAATACTTCCATCGGCAAGCCGCCGGGATTGGTCGGCGACTTCACCATCTGCGGCGGCACCGCGCCGATCAGCACCGCCTTCGCCACGCGCTTCGTGCCATGGCGGCCGATGTAGCGCGCGACTTCGCCGCCGCCGGTGGAGTGGCCGACGAGCGCGGCTTCGCGCACGTCGAGCGCGTCGAGCAGCGCGGCGAGATCGTCCGCGTACGTGTTCATGTCGTTGCCGCGCGACGGCTGGCTCGAACGGCCGTGGCCGCGGCGGTCGTGCGCGATCACGCGATAGCCGTGCTGCACGAGGAACAGCATCTGTGCGTCCCACGCGTCCGCGCACAGCGGCCAGCCGTGCGAGAACACGACCGGGCGGCCGCTGCCCCAATCCTTGAAGTAGATCTGCGTGCCGTCCTTGGTGGTGATCGTGTTCATCGTGTGCGCTCCTGAGTGGGCCGAAGAGGGGCTGTGGGACGGCGTGCCGGCCGCGGCCGCTATGGCGGGCAGCGCGGCTGCGGCAACGGCCGTCGCGCCGGCGAGCAACATGTCGCGGCGGCGGGCCGACGAAACGGCGTCGGTCTGTTCGGGATGCATCTGGACTCCTGAGGTATGCGGCGGCGAGGCCGCACGGGATGGTGGATCGGTGGCGGCTGGTCGCGGCCATCCCGCCCGGCAGCCGGCCGGCGTGCGCCGTCGCGCGTCGATGGTGGCGCGCGGACGAACGAATGCCGTCGGGAGCGTAATCCGGCGCGGTGCGCGCCGTACTGAAATCCGGCTGAATTCTCTTGAACGCCGCGGCGCCGCCAACGGATTTGCCGCACTGCAGAAAAATTAAGGCCGCGACCGGGACTCTTCAGCGCACGGCGGCTATCGTCAGCATCGGGTCATCGGCATACGTCGCGCGCCACGCGAATGGAGCCGGCAGGCCCGCGCCGCCCGTCACCTGCCTGGATAAGCCGCCATGGACGCCTTCAATCGCTGGGAGCACATGATCACGTCGCTCGGACCGCTATCTGCCACGGGCGTCCGGATGCCGCCGATGCCGCGCACGCGAGAGACGGACGGCTCGCGTCGCCCGCATCGGGACGATGCGCCGGTGCCGTCGAGCGGCGACGTGCGCCGCCGCAGCGCGATCGTCGCCGTCGAGCGGCAGACCGATTCGTCGATGCTGGTGTCGTGGAGCGATCCGACACGCTGCCGCTACGACGAACAACGCTGGATCAGCGCGAAGGCGCGCAGGGTGGCGCGCTGCGCGCTCACCGGGCAACCGATCCGGGTCGGCGACGCGATCTACAAACCCCAGTGGCGCGGCGAGAAACGCCCCGCGAACTGCCGCGAGATGGTGCTCGCGACGGCGCTCGAGCAGTTCGTCGCCCGGCAGTCCCGGGCATGACGCGCCGCGCCGCACGCTTCGGCCGCGTCCGTGGGCGCGGCTTCCCTACTCGAAAGGAACCTTCATGAGCACGTTCACCACCCGCGACGGCGTGTCGATCTACTACAAGGACTGGGGCAGCGGCCGCCCGGTCGTGTTTATTCACGGCTGGCCGCTGAATGCCGACATGTGGGACGTGCAGATGCATCATCTGGCGTCGCACGGCCTGCGCGGCATCGCGTACGACCGGCGCGGCTTCGGGCGCTCCGGCCAACCGTGGAGCGGCTACGACTACGACACGCTGGCCGACGATCTCGCGACGCTGCTCGAGACGCTCGACCTGCATGACGTGACGCTCGTCGGCTTTTCGATGGGCGGCGGCGAGGTGGCCCGCTACATCGGCCGGCACGGCACGCACCGCATCGCGAAGGCGGTGCTGATCGGCTCCGTGACGCCGCTGGTCGCGCGCCGCGACGATCATCCGGAAGGCGTGGACGTTGCGGTATTCGACGGCATTCGCGCGGGTATCGTGGCCGATCGCGCGGCGTTCTTCGACGGCTTCTGGCCGCTCTTTGCCGGTTCGAACCGCGGCGGCTCGACGGTGTCGCGCGCGGCGCTCGGCTGGACCTCGGTGATGGCGCTGCAGGGCGGGCTGAAGGGCACGCTCGAGTGCGTTCGCGCATTTTCCGAAACCGATTTCCGCGCCGACCTGCAACGGTTCGACGTGCCGACGCGCGTGATTCACGGCGACGACGACCAGACGGCGCCGCTCGCGCTGACCGGCGCCGCGACCGCGAAACGCGTGCCGGATGCGACGCTGAGCGTCTATGAAGGCGGCCCGCATGCGCTGTACCTGACCCATGCGGCCAGGCTGAACGACGAATTGCTGGCGTTCGTGCAGGGCTGAGCTCCGCGACGCCGGCCGGTGGCGGCGCGGGGCACGCGCCGCCTGTTTCGCGCGGCGCATCGCGCCGGCCGCGCACGCAAATGAACCGACGGATATTCGGCCGGCACGATAGAGGCGCCGAAAATAAACCGGCCGTGCGAATCGAAAAGAAAATGCGCCGTATTTCTCCGCGCGAAAAACGTTTCGTCTGATATATCGAAATCGAATTCATGGACGCATGCACGATTTGCACGTGAAACGTGCGTGGCCTCGCCGTATTTCGGTGCCTGGGCGGTGCTCGGGCGCAAACAGCGCCGCGCGGCGGTATTTTTCGTCATTTCAAAAAATTCGAGCCGTTCATTCTGATAATTTGAATCATTCGACCATGCAAATACCGTAGCATTGATGCGGAACCGGCACCCGATTTCAGTGGGGCGCCGTTGAATGTCACCCTCAAGAAATTCTCATGATCCGGATTGGAACACTTCACGTTTTTCTCGACAGACGTGAAATTCGTTCGAACGGCAAGCTGCTGCGCATCGGCAGCCGCGCATTCGAAATTCTCGAGCTGTTGATTCGGGCGAACGGTGCGCTGGTATCGAAAGACGACATCATGCAGCGCGTATGGCCGCACACCGTGGTGGAGGAAAACAACCTGCAGGTGCACATCGCGTCGCTGCGCAAGGCGCTGGCCGGCGACCGCAACCTGATCGTGACGGTGCCGGGCCGCGGCTATCGGCTGGTCGCCGGGCAGGACGACGGCGACGCGCCCGTGCGTCCCGCGACGTGGCGGCCGTCCGCGGCGCCGAGCACGCTGTTCGGCCGCGAACAGACGGTCGCCGACGTGCTGGCCGCGCTGCAGGGCGCGCGCGTCGTGACGCTGGTCGGCGCGGGCGGCATCGGCAAGACGCGCGTCGCGATCGAAGCGGCGGCGCGCGCCGACGCACGCTTTCCGGAAGGCACCGTATTCGTTTCGCTCGCGACCGTCGCGTGTCCGCGCTTCGTGCCGGACGCGCTGGCCGGCGCGTTCGGCATCACGCAGCCGACCGGCTCGCTGACCCTCGAAGCGGTGCTCGCCAGCGTCGCACGTCGCCGGATGCTGCTCGTGCTCGACAATTGCGAGCACCTGCTCGACGCCGCCGCGCAGATCGCGAGCGCGCTCACCGATGCGGACGACGGGCTGTGCGTGCTCGCGACGAGCCGCGAATCGCTGCGCATCCATGGCGAGCGCGTGTGTCCGGTGCCGCCGCTCGACGTCCCCGACGAAGGCGCCGGCGATCGCGAGGCGATGAACGCCAGCGCGGTGCAGTTGTTCGCGGCGCGGGCGCGCGCGGCCGATCCGCGCTTTCCGCTCGACGCGCGCAGCCTGGCGTTGATGGCGTCGGTCTGCCGTCGCCTCGATGGCCTGCCGCTTGCGATCGAGCTGGCGGCGGCCCGCGCGGCCGTGCTAGGCATCGACGTGCTGGCCGCCCATCTCGACGATCACTTTCGGCTGCTGACCGGCGGTTTTCGCACCGCGTTGCCGCGCCATCAGACGCTGCAGGCGATGTACGACTGGAGCTACCGGTTGCTCGGGGACGCCGAGCGGCTGCTGCTGCGATGGCTCGGCGTGTTTCGCGACGGCTTCTCGATCGAGGCCGTGCGCGAGGTCGTCGGTGCCAACGGGCCGGCCGGCGCCGATCTGCTCGATACGATCGCCGGCCTCGTGTCGAAATCGCTGGTGATCCTCGAGACCGCGCACGGCGTGCCGCGCTACCGGCTGCTGACGACCACGCGGGCCTACGCGCAACAGCAGCTCGACAGTCACGGCGAGGGCGCGGCCGCGGCGCGCGCGCACGCGACCTACTTCCTCGCGTTGTTCCGGCGCGCGGCCCACGATGGCGACGCGCCGGGCAGCGGGCCGGAGGGCGCGACCCGGCTCGATGCGGTCCGGCGCGAGCTCGGCAATCTGCGTGCCGCGCTCGACTGGGCATTTTCGGCGCAGGGCGACGCGGCGCTCGGCATCGCGCTCGCGGCCGTCGCGGTGCCGTGCCTGTTCGATCTGTCGCTCGTCGACGAATGTCGCGAGCGCGCGCGTGTCGCGCTCGATGCGATGCGCGACGCGGATGCAACCGGGGTGTCCGACGATGCACGCGTGCGGGTGCTGGCCGCGTATGCGGCGGCGCTCGCGCATACCGCAGGGTCGACGCAGGTCGTGCACGATGCGTGGTCGGAAGTGCACGCGCTCGGATTCGATGCGGCCGAGGCCGAACTGCCGTCGCGCGAGTCGTGACGCCGGCTTCGTGCGCGTCTCCCGTGTTTCAGAACGATTCAGCCCGGATACAGGACGGCGGCAGGTAGCGCGCGTAGATTGCCTGAACGGCGCGTGCCGACACTCCGTCGGCACGCGTGCGCATCGACCACGTGCGCTCGCCGACGTCGCGCGATCCCGCTGAACGCCGGCGCGGCGAAACGCCCGGCGCACGCGTCGCCGCGCATCCCGCTCAACCGACGAACCGCGCATGAAACCTGATCAACCCGACCTTTCCCGTCACGCGACCGATCTCGGCCTGCTGTTCCTGCGCGTCGCCGCCAGCGTGCTGTTGCTCGTGGTGCACGGCTTGCCGAAGATCGTGCATTACACGGCCGAAGCCGCGGCCATCGAAGATCCGTTCCATCTCGGCCGCACGCTGTCGATCCTGTTCGCGATCTTCGCGGAGGTCGTGTGCCCGGTCTTCATGATCGTCGGTCTGTACCCGAGGCTGGCGGCGCTGCCGGTGATGATCGTCACGCTCGTCGCGCTGGTGTTCGTCCACCCCGACTGGCCGCTGCGCGATGCGCAGTTCGCGTGGATGCTGCTGATCCTGTTCGGCACGATCGCGATCGCGGGCGCCGGCCGCTACGTGTTGCCGCTGCCGGGCGTCATGCGCCGGCGCGCCTAGCCGCAGCCAGCGCGTCGGCGGCCCGCACGCCATGTGCCCGACGATTCCGTCCGCGCGGCGACGTACGTGCTGCCGCGCCCATCCTTTTGCGCGCCGCGCGTGCGTTCCGACATGTTGAATTTCTCCGATACGGCGCTCTACGGCGCGCCGATCGTGCTGGTCGATCTCGCCGCGTGGCGGCTGGTCGGGCGCGATCGCGCCGTGGCGCGCGCCATCCGGCGCTGTGCGGCGTTCGCCGCGCTGAGCGCGGTGCTGTTCGCGACCGGCGTGAGCCCGCTCGCCGTGCCCGCATCGCTCGGCGGGCTCGACCGGATCGCGGTTCAGGCCATCTGCATCGCGTGGTGGCTCCAGTGCGCGATCGTGTTCAGTCTGCTGCTCAATCATCTGCTGCTGCCGCAGGCGTGGCGCAACCAGCGGCTGTTTCACGACCTCGCCGAAGCCATCGTGTTCGGCGCGGCCGCGGTGGCCGCGCTCGGCTACGTGCTCGGCCTGCCGTTGAGCGGCCTGGTCGCGACCTCCGGCGCCGTGGCGGTGATACTCGGCCTCGCGCTCCAGAACACGCTGAACGACGTGTTCTCCGGGCTCGTGCTGAATACCACGCAACCGTTCCGGCTCGACGATACGGTCTCGATCGGCGAGCTCGAAGGGCGCATCGTCGAGAGCAACTGGCGTGCGACGAAGCTGATCGACAGCCTCGGCAACCTGGTCGTCGTGCCGAACAGCACCGCGGCGCGCGCGACGATCGTGAATCTCAGCGAACCCGCGGGCCTGCACGGCGTGACGCTCGCGCTCGACCTCGATCCCGCGGTGCGGCCGGCGGTGGCCGTCGGCGCGCTGGAGCGGGCCGCGGCGAGTTCGCTCGACGTGCTCGCGCGCCCCGCGCCGATCGCGGTCGTGAAGGCGTTCCGCGCGAATGCGATCCAGTACGAACTCGTCTGCTACGTCGACGCGCTGCAGAAGAAAATCACCGTGCGCAACGCGCTCTACGATCTCGCGCATCGGCATCTGGCCGCGGCGGGCGTCGCATGGCGGCCGCTAGCAGGCTCAGCGCCGGCGTCCGCATCGACCTCGCCAGGGCAACCGGTATCGCGCCGGCTACTGCTGTTGCGCGCGGTCGAATTGTTCGCGCGCGTGGACGACGACGATCTGGCCGTGCTGGCCGATGCGCTGGTCGCGCGTTCGTTCGGCAAGGGCGACGTGATCTATGCGTCGAATGCGGAATCGCGCGTGCTGACGATCGTCGAATCGGGCGTCGCGGCGGTGTTCGTGCCGGGGGCGTCCGGCGATGTGGAAGTCCGGCGGATGGCGCCGGGCGATGCGATCGGGCAGTCGGTCGTGCTCGCCGGCACGCGGCTGCATGCGACCGTTCACGCGGTGACCGCGATGACCGTGCATCAGCTTCGCAGCGAGGATCTGTCGGCACTGATCGCGAGGAAGCCGGCGCTCGGCAGGCTGATGTGCGAGTCGCTCACCGACCATATCGCGACCGAGGAGCGGATGATGATTCCGCCGGTGGAGAAAGCGCACGCGGGGTTCAGCCTGATCGGCTGGCTCGAGAAGGAAATGAAGCGGCTGCACGATTCGCTCGGCTGACGTGCGGCCGGATCGTGAGGGCCGCCGGCGCGAGGGGATGGGCGTGCGCTTTCTTTCGCGGCGCGTGGCGCCGTGCCGGGGCGCTGCATGATGCGCGCGATGCCGGGCCGTCAGCCATCGACGGGCGCCCCGCGCGTGCGGTCCCGGCGTGCCGGCGTGCCGTGAACGCGCGTGTCAGTCCGGCGTCGTGAAACGATCGACGAGATCGGGCTGGTCGAGTTGCTCGACCCACCAGTGCAGCGCGCGGCCCGCCTCGTCGCCGCGCCACGCGAGATAGCAGTGCGTGGTATCGCGCATGCCGGTCACCTGACGCGCGACGAGCTTGCCGTCGGCGATCGCGCGCGCCGCGATACATTCGGGCAGCGTGCCGACCGCGAGCCCTTCGCATTGCGCTTCCAGCTTCGCGGCCAGCGTCGGTACCGCGAGATACGGCTGGCCCGCATCGATCGCGACCGACTGCGGCTGCAGTTCGCGCGACGTATCGCTGATCACCGCGCCGCGATACTGGACGACCGACGCCATCGACAGCGGTTCGGGCAGCGCCGCGAGCGGATGGGACGGCGCGACCGCGAACACGTGTTTCAGCGAGCCGATCGGCCGTGCGACGATGCCCGGCAATTCCGGCGGTTCGCCCGCCGCGCCGACGACGAGATCCGCCCGCCGCGAAATCAGCGCATCCCATGCGCCGCCGAGTACTTCGGTCGACAGCCGCAGCCGCGTGTCCATCCCGAGCGCGTAGAACCGGTGGACGTACGGCCACAGCGCGTCGAACGGCAGGATTTCGTCGATACAGACGCGGACTTCCGTTTCCCAGCCCTGTTGCGCGCGCAGCGCCTTCATTTCGAGCTGCTCGGCGGCACGCAGCAGGCGCCGGCCTTCCTCGACGACGATGCGGCCCGCATGCGTGAGCTTCGCGCGCCGTCCGCTGCGGTCGAACAGCGCCACGCCGAGATCGCTTTCGAGTTTCTGCACCAGGTAGGTGAGCGCGGACGGGACACGATGCAGCAGTTCCGCTGCTTCGGCAAAGGTGCCGGTGCGGTCGATCGCGTCCAGGGCTTCGAGCGCTTCGAATGACAGCTTCATCGAAAATTCCGGTAGGGGGGTGGCTGGCGCATCATACCAGTGCGGGGTGCAGCGCGAGCAGCGTGCGTCGCCGCGATTTGCTAGAGTGATAAGCCTCGTTCATTCAGCTTCCCGCCTCGCCCCATGAGCGCCCCTCAGCCGGATACCGCATCGTCCGATTTCATCCCCGCCGACGTCAGGCAGACCGTCGTCACGCAAGCGTTGCCGAACGGGCAAATCGGTATCGTCCGGCTGAAGACCTTGCGCAGGAACATGGGGCTGACCGCGCCCTATGAACTCGAGAATACGGATCTGATCGTGCTGCAGTTGCACCCGTTCGGCGAGCAGGATCTGTGGCTCGACGGCCGCCCCGCACCGTTCGTTCCGTATGACGCGGGAACCGTGTCGATCTACGATCTCGACCGTCGCTGGGTGGCCGATCTCCAGGGCGCGTTCGATTGCCTGCATTTCCATCTGCCGCGCCACACGCTCGAGGAAACGGTCGACGACCTCGGCGGCCGGCAGCGGCCGCAGCTTTATCTGCCGCCGCATCTGAGCACCCACGATTCGGTCATCCATGCGCTCGGACACGCGCTGCTGCCCGCGCTGGCCCGGCCCGCTGAAGCGTCGCAGATCTTCATCGATCACGTGGGGCTGGCGTTTCAGGCGCACGTCGCGCATCGTTACGGCGGCGTCGGCGAGCGGCGGGAAAGGTCGGACGGCAAGCTCACGCCGTCGCAGGCGCGCCGCGCGAAGGAGTTGCTGCTCGCGCACCTCGACGGCAACATCGGTCTGGCCGACGTGGCGAGCGCGTGCGGGCTGTCTCGCGGCCATTTCGTCAAGGCGTTTCATCGAACGACCGGGCTGCCGCCGCATCGCTGGCTCATCGTGCAGCGCGTCGAACGGGCAAAGGAATGGATGCGCGACCCGAACATGCCGTTGAGCATGATCGCCGTTGCGTGCGGCTTCGCCGATCAGAGCCATTTCTCGCGCACCTTCACGCGCTTGACCGGCGTCACGCCTCGCCGGTGGCGCGCGGACCATACGTGAGCGTCGCGATGCGGATGCGGAGCACGGCATGACAAACGCGGCGACGTGCAGGCACGCAACTTGCGCACCGGCACGGGCCGCATCACTTGGGAGGTCTTCATGAAACGACGCTGGCCGCGACGACCGATGCTCGCGATAGGTGTGTTCGCAACGTTCGGGCTGCACGCAGCCGTTGCATCGGCGGCGCCCGAAGTCTCGATCAGCCGCGCCGATTACGGGACGACCGCGACCGGGCAGGCGGTGAGCCAGTACACGCTCGCGAACCGGCGCGGCGTGACGCTGAAAGTCATCACGTACGGCGGTATCGTGACCGCGCTCGACGTGCCTGACCGCACCGGGCACGCGGCCGACATCGTGCTCGGCTTCGATTCGCTGCGCGACTACGAGGCGCACAACGGCAACATCCATTTCGGCGCGCTGATCGGCCGGTATGCGAACCGCATCGCGGGCGGGCGCTTCGCGCTCGACGGCAAGACGTGGAAGCTGCCGGTCAACGACGGGCCGAACACGCTGCACGGCGGCCCCGACAGTTTCGACGCGAAGGTCTGGACGGTCACCGGCACGCACAGCGACACGACCGGTTCGAGCGTCACGCTGCGCTACGTGAGCCCCGACGGCGAGAACGGCTTCCCCGGCACGTTGACGACGGACGTGACCTATACGCTGACCCGCGACAACCAGATCCGCATCGACTACCGGGCCACGACGGACAAGGATACGGTCGTCAACCTGACCAACCACAGCTACTTCAATCTGGCCGGGCAGGCGGGCGGCAGCGTCGAGCGGCAACTCATCGAGATCGCCGCATCGCGCTTCACGCC
>NZ_JACFYV010000196.1:0-12457 GCF_016759955.1 Burkholderia sp. KCJ3K979 | reverse complement strand
GCGGCGGGTTGAACGTGACGGTCGTCACTTCCTCGCTGTGGTCGTCGGCGGCGAAGGTGGGCGACAGCGAACCGTCGGGGCCGCGCAGCCTGATCGCTTCGGCCTGCTTGCGCGAGATCGGAGCGTTGAACGACAGCGTGAGCGGGCGCAGCGGCGTGCAGGGCGCCTTCGCGTTCTCGCGTTCGCACGAGAAGCTTGCGGCGAACGGTGCGCGCACGGTGAAATCGAAGCGCCGCTCGGTGTCGTTCGCGATGCCGCTCGGGCTCGCCACGCCCTTGCCGTAGACGAGCTGCATCTTCGCACTTGCCGGCAGCGCCTGCGAGCACGACAGCGTCAGCACGCGCGCCGCTTCTTTCTTCAGCCCGAAATGATCGAGCAGGGCGTTGCGCGTGTCGTCGTCGGCCGCCGTGACCGGAATGCGGTTGCCGATGCCGGCCGCTTCGCACCAGATGTTGGCGAGCGCCGAGCGCGGCTCCGCCGGGCCGTTCAGCTTCATCACGAAGACCTGCCGCTCCTCGATCTCGCGCGAGCCGGGGCGCACCGACACCGGGAACGGGCCGCCCGTCTGGAACGTGAAGCGGCGCGGGCCGCTGGCCGCATTGCCGGCGACCGAGCGCAGCGTATCGTTGAGCGCGACCGAGCAGCGGACGCCGGGCGGCAGGTCGCTTTCGAAATCGTAAACCCAGGTCTTGTCGTCGAGCCAGTGGCCCTGGCCGCGCGCGGCGGTCGAATCGTTGCAGGTCACGCGCGCCGGATTCGGCGCAGACGCCGAGCCGAACGCGACCATCGGTTCGTCGAACTTGACGACGCTCTGCCGGACTTCGGTGACGGTGCCTTGCGGCGACACGCTCACCGTGCGCGCCGCGCCCGCATGCAGCGACAGGGCCGCGGCGGCGCCGAGCGCCGCGACGGCGCCGATGCGCCAGAGCAGCCGGGTCGTGTGGTTGGTTCGATGCGTTTCTTTGTTGTGCTTGTCGCGCTGCTTCATCGCTCGATTGCCCTCGGAGGGAAGCTTTCTGTTTGATTGCACGGGATTCTAACCGACCGCCGCGCGCGCGCAGCGCGGCGTGCGGGTGCGGTGTGTGGTCGGCACGCGACACGGGGGGGCCTGCCGCGGATTTGTCGCGTCGACGACACAAAAATGCAGCGAAATTTCGATTGTCCCGGATTGCGGAACATTAAATGAACTATAAAAAGATTGTTTGATCCGGCTGGTGCGCGTACATTGCAGGTCCGCGCCAATGTTTGAGAAATATCAAGCGTGGTTTTCCCGAATCCGGTGTTCGAGAGAAGGAAACATGCACAACGACAACACCCCCCAATCGCGTCGTGACAACGACGCAGCCGCAACCGGCATCACGCGGCGTCAATGGCTGCAGGGCGCACTGGCGCTGACGGCGGCGGGCCTCACCGGCTCGCTGGCGTTGCGGGCCCTGGCCGACGATCCCGGCACCGCGCCGCTCGATACGTTCATGACACTTTCCGAAGCATTGACCGGCAAGAAAGGGCTGAGCCGCATCACCGGCCAGCGCTATCTGCAGGCCTTGCAGAAGGGCTCGTTCAAGACGGCCGACAGCCTGCCGCAACTCGCCGGTGCGCTCGCATCCGGTTCGCTGAATCCCGACCAGGAATCGCTCGCACTGACGATTCTCGGCGCGTGGTATCTCGGCATCGTCGACAACGTCGTGATTACCTACGAAGAAGCATTAATGTTCAGCGTGGTGTCCGATACGCTCGTGATCCCTTCGTATTGCCCCAACAAACCCGGCTTCTGGGCCGAAAAACCGATCGAGAGGCAAGCCTGATGGCCGATACCGATACGCAAAAAGCCGACATCGTCGTCGTCGGATCGGGTGTCGCCGGCGCGATCGTTGCACACCAGCTCGCGATGGCGGGCAAGTCCGTGATCCTGCTGGAAGCCGGCCCGCGCATGCCGCGCTGGGAAATCGTCGAGCGCTTTCGCAACCAGGCCGACAAGACCGATTTCATGGCACCGTACCCGTCGAGCCCGTGGGCCCCGCATCCGGAATACGGCCCGCCGAACGACTACCTGGTCCTGAAGGGCGAGCACAAGTTCAACTCGCAGTACATCCGCGCGGTGGGCGGCACGACGTGGCACTGGGCCGCGTCCGCGTGGCGCTTCATCCCGAACGACTTCAAGATGAAGACCGTGTACGGCGTCGGCCGCGACTGGCCGATCCAGTACGACGACCTCGAGCATTACTATCAGCGCGCCGAGGAAGAGCTCGGCGTGTGGGGCCCGGGCCCCGAGGAAGACCTGTACTCGCCGCGCAAGCAGGCGTACCCGATGCCGCCGCTGCCGTTGTCGTTCAACGAGCAGACCATCAAGAGCGCGCTGAACGGCTATGACCCGAAGTTCCACGTGGTGACCGAGCCGGTTGCCCGTAACAGCCGACCGTACGACGGCCGGCCGACCTGTTGCGGAAACAACAACTGCATGCCGATCTGCCCGATCGGTGCGATGTACAACGGTATCGTCCACGTCGAGAAGGCCGAGCAGGCCGGCGCGAAGCTGATCGACAGCGCGGTCGTCTACAAGCTCGAGACGGGCCCGGACAAGCGCATCGTCGCTGCGATCTACAAGGACAAGACGGGCGCCGACCATCGTGTCGAGGGCAAGTACTTCGTGCTCGCCGCGAACGGCATCGAGACGCCGAAGATCCTGCTGATGTCCGCGAACCGCGATTTCCCGAACGGCGTCGCGAACAGCTCCGACATGGTCGGCCGCAACCTGATGGACCATCCGGGCACCGGCGTGTCGTTCTATGCGAGCGAGAAGCTGTGGCCGGGCCGCGGCCCGCAGGAGATGACGTCGCTGATCGGTTTCCGCGACGGCCCGTTCCGCGCGACCGAAGCCGCGAAGAAGATCCACCTGTCGAACATGTCGCGCATCAACCAGGAGACGCAGAAGATCTTCAAGGCCGGCAAGCTGATGAAGCACGACGAGCTCGACGCGCAGATCCGCGACCGTTCCGCACGCTACGTGCAGTTCGACTGCTTCCACGAGATCCTGCCGCAACCCGAGAACCGCATCGTGCCGAGCAAGACGGCCACCGACGCGATCGGCATCCCGCGCCCCGAGATCACGTATGCGATCGACGATTACGTGAAGCGCGGCGCCGTGCATACGCGCGAGGTCTACGCGACCGCCGCGAAGGTGCTCGGCGGCACCGACGTCGTCTTCAACGACGAGTTCGCGCCGAACAACCACATCACGGGCGCGACGATCATGGGCGCGGACGCACGCGACTCGGTCGTCGACAAGGACTGCCGCACGTTCGACCATCCGAACCTGTTCATCTCGAGCAGCTCGACGATGCCGACCGTCGGTACGGTGAACGTGACGCTGACGATCGCGGCGCTCGCGCTGCGGATGTCGGACACGCTGAAGAAGGAAGTCTGACCGTGCGGAAATCTACTCTCACCTTCCTCCTGGCCGGCTGCCTCGCGCTGCCCGGCCTCGCACGCGCGGCCGATTCGGCCGATCCCGCGCAGGTCAAGCGCGGCGAATACCTCGCGGTCGCTGGCGACTGCATGGCCTGCCACACCGCGAAGGGCGGCAAGCCGTTCGCGGGCGGCCTCGGCATGCCGGTGCCGATGCTCGGCAAGATCTATACGAGCAACATCACGCCCGACCCGGATACGGGCATCGGCAACTGGACGTTCGACGACTTCGAGCACGCGGTGCGGCACGGCGTGTCGAAGAACGGCGACAACCTGTACCCGGCGATGCCGTACGTGTCGTACGCGAAGATCAACGACGACGACGTGCAGGCGCTGTACGCGTACTTCATGCACGGCGTCGAACCGGTCAAGCAGGCGCCGCCGAAGAACGAGATCCCCGCGCTGCTCAGCATGCGCTGGCCGCTGAAGATCTGGAACTGGCTGTTCCTGAAGGACGGCGTCTATCAGCCGAAGCCGGCGCAGAGCGCCGAGTGGAACCGCGGCGCGTATCTCGTGCAGGGCCTCGCGCACTGCAGCACGTGCCACACGCCGCGCGGCATCGCGATGCAGGAGAAGTCGCTCGACGAAACGGGCGGCAGCTTCCTGTCGGGCTCGGTGCTCGCGGGCTGGGACGGCTACAACATCACGTCCGACCCGAACGCGGGGATCGGCGGCTGGACGCAGCAGCAGCTCGTCCAGTATCTGCGCACCGGCAGCGTGCCGGGCCTCGCGCAGGCAGCCGGCCCGATGGCCGAGGCGATCGAGCACAGCTTCTCGAAGATGACCGAAGCCGACATCGGGGCGATCTCGACGTACATCCGTACGGTGCCGGCCGTGGCCAGCGGCGACGCGAAGCAGTCGCGCTCGTCGTGGGGCAAGCCGGCCGAGGATGGCCTGAAGCTGCGCGGCGTCGCGCTCGCGTCGTCGGGTATCGATCCGGCGCGCCTGTATCTCGGCAACTGCGCGACCTGCCACCAGATGCAGGGCAAGGGTACGCCGGACGGTTACTACCCGCCGCTGTTCCACAACTCGACGGTCGGCGCGCCGAATCCGACCAACCTCGTGCAGGTGATCCTGAACGGCGTGCAGCGCAAGGCCGGCAGCGAGGACGTCGGGATGCCCGCGTTCCGTCACGAGCTGTCGGATGCGCAGATCGCCGCGCTCACGAACTACCTGACCGGGCAGTTCGGCAATCCGGCCGCGAAGGTGACCGAGCAGGACGTCGCGAAGCTGCGCTGACGCGGCACGCGACGAAGCAGGGCGACAACAGAAAAGAGGAGGAGCACAGCACATCGGGCGGGCCCCGATGCCGGTTGTTGCAGAGCGGGGCGGGCGGCGCGGTTGGCCGCTCGCCCCGGTTCACAGGCAATCCGGTGCGTGCAGTTGCGCGCATCGTTTTCGTTGATCACACCATGACACCGAATCAACCGTTTCTCGCGTCCCAGCGCGATGTGCTGCTGCTGCTGTCCCGCATTCTGCTCGTGATCCTGTTCGTGATGTTCGGCTGGAAGAAGATTATCGACTTCTCCGGTACGATCGCGTTCATGGGGAGCGAGGGCGCGCCGGCGCCGATCATCTCGGCGGCGATTTCCGTCGTGATGGAGCTGTTCGTCGGGATCGCGATCCTCGTCGGTTTCCAGACGCGCGCGCTCGCGCTGCTGCTTGCGCTGTATACGATCGGCACCGGCATCATCGGCCACCACTACTGGACGATGACGGGCGGCGAGCAGATCAACAACATGATTCATTTCTACAAGAACATCGCGATCTCGGGCGGTTTGCTCGCGCTCTGCGCGGCTGGCCCCGGACGTTTTTCGATCGATCGCGGATAAGCGGACCCGAGGCGCGTGCATGGGGCGCGCGTCGGACGGTCGAGACTTCGAGGGGGCATCATTTTGCGACTCAAATACTTCGCATGGCTGATTGCGGCCGCCACGCCGGCGGCGGCGTTTGCACAGACGAGCGTCACGCTGTACGGCCGGATCGACGGCGGCGTCGAATACCTGAACCACATCGCGAAGCCGAACGGTGGCAGCGGGACGCGCTGGAGCGCGGAAAGCGGCGACTGGGGCACCAGCATGTTCGGGCTGAAGGGCGTCGAGGATCTCGGCGGCGGGCTGTCGACGGTGTTCAACCTGGAAACCGCGTTCCAGGTGATGAACGGCCAGACGGGCGGCGGGCGCATGTGGTCACGGCGCGCATACGTCGGGTTGAAGAGCAACACGTGGGGCCAGCTGCAGGCCGGCCGCAACCTGTTCATCGACAGCGACGGCGTGTGGGAATTCGATCCGTTCGTCCAGCAGGCGTTTTCGTCGGCGTCGCTCGTGCGTGGCCGCAACTGGCAGCAGACCAGCAACAACATCGAATATCACAGCCCGGTGATCGGCGGCTTCGACGTGCAGGCGCAATACGCGTTCGGCAACCAGTCGCGCGGCTTCAACTACGGCGCGCCCGACGATTTCGGCCGCTCGGACGGGATCATGATCTCGTATCACTCGCCGGTGCTTGATGTGCGTGGCATCTACGACGAGCTGCGCGACAACAACGGCAAGTTCAGCAACGTCTTCACGGCGTCGCGCGAGTACTTCGTCGGCGCGAACGTGAAGGTGTCGAAGTTCAAGATCCAGGGGGCGTATACGCACTACCAGGCGCCGGATAGTCCGGCTGGTGTTGCCGATCGTGCCGATCACTACTGGCTCGGCGCGACCTACTCGGCGACGCCGCAGTGGGCGGTGACGGGGGGCGGGTATTACGTGAAGGTGGGCGATGGCGGCGGCGATGCGTCGCACGATCCGTCGGGGCACGCGATGATGTACGTGCTCGGTACCACGTACAACCTGTCGAAACGGACGTTCCTGTATGGGACGGTTGCGTATGTGCGCAACGGCGGGAATTCGAACTTCTCGCTGCTCGCGACGCCGCGCGACGCGACGTCGGGGACGAGCCCGATGACGGGCGAGTCGCAGACGGGCGCGTATGTGGGGATGATGCATACGTTCTGAGCGTGGGCGGTTTGCGTAGGTGAAAAAGGCTCGGGTGATCGAACCCGAGCCTTTTGCGTTTACAGCGCTTAGCAGCCGCATGGCTTGCACGAGCATTGCATTGCGGGGAGTCCGCGCTCGATGGCTTCACATTTTTTGACGTTTATAGACTGAAAACTCCAAGGTAAACGACGGTTATTCGATTTATCGCTATCTAGCTGGCTCCAGCTACGGCGGGCGCTGTCGTTACCGTTGCCGAATGCAGTGACCCCACGGGCGGCATGCCTGTGCTGCCTGCCGATATCGTTGTGCTCGAAAGCATGGCGTAAGTTGCATCCGAGTTGGATTTAATATGATGAATTTCGGCTCGATCCGGTGTGCGGCTTGAATCCTTTCCATGCCGAAAGCCCCAACAGTGGCCGGAAAATTCTGGGCCTTTTCCTATTTCAATGAGATACCAATCGGTCGCCCGGCGCTGCCCGGCGGCTGTTTTTGTTACTACACGGTACGGGGTAGCCTGATGGTTTCCGATCTCCTGAACAAGGCACTGCGCACGCAATACGTGCAACACGGACGAATTGTCCGCCTCGATACGCCGCTTGGCGAAGACTGGTTAGTCCCGCTTTATGTCCGGGGGCGCGCGTGTCTTGGGCGAGACTTCGAATTCACGATCGATGCAACATCGACGCGGCTCGAAACAATTCCGGCGAAGGCGCTGATCCGGCAATCCGTGACGCTGTGGATCCGGCAAACGGATGGCAGCGAAATGCCGATTCACGGTTATGTGACGGCGTTCAGCCGCTTGGGCGGGGACGGAGCCAATACGTACTATCAACTCCGCTTCAATTCATTCCTCGCGCTGCTGCGCCTCGGCAGTGACCGACGCGACTGGATCGAGACACCCGCGCAACAAACCGTGTCCGATGTGCTGGGAAAGTATCCGCAGGCGACCGGTAACTTTACTTGGCAACTGCGTCAATCGTTGCGCTCGTATTCTCAGCGGATGCAATGGGAATCCGACTGGAATTACGTCCACCGTACCTTTGAAGAACTCGGTCTTTTTCCGCGTTTCGATATCGCGCAGGACGGCAAGTCTCACAAGGTCGTCATTATGGACGATCTTTTCTCGGTTCCCGAGTTGAAGCAAAAGACCATTTTGTTTAGCCGCTCGGTACAAGACGAGGAATTCGACGGCCTGAGTGAGTGGATCGACTCGCAAGAAATTCAGTCGGCCGAACTCGATACGGGCACATTCGACTACAAGCGTCCGGACCTTTCGAAGCACGTCACGATGCCCGCGTTCGATCTTGACGATGTGCCGGGGCTGGGCGAGCAGTATGAATACACGGGGTCGCATACGTGGTCGGATCGCGACATGGGCGAGGCTCAGGCAAACGTTGTCACAGAAGAATGGCGCTCACGGGCGCAACGCTTTTACGGTGTGGGCGCATTGCGTTGCGCATGGCCTGGTCGCTATGGGGTGCTGACCGGGCACCCGGTGCATGATGCGCAGTCGGACCAGGATCGTGAAATGGCGATTCTTTCGGTGAACTGGCTCATCCAGAACAACGTGCCGGGTATCGAAAACCTGATGCGTTTTCGCAAGAGCCTGCGCGCCGAAGTCGAGCAGGCGCGAGCGACCGGCGCGGGTTCGGCGGTGCGCCATGACGACGGCAGCGTTGGATTTTTTCACGTCGAAATCGAAGCGCAACGGCGTCGGGTCGCATTCCGCAGTCCCTTCGAACACAAGAAGCCCGTCATGCAGCTTCAGACGGGCATCATCGGTGGACCGGACAACGAGGAAATCTATACGGATGAATTGCTGCGGGCGAAGGTTCGGCTGACATCGGATCGACTCAATGACGGCGACCAGAACGTGTCGGCGTGGATACGCGCGGCGATGCCCGATGCGGGCTACAAGCGCGGCGGCATGTTCCCGCTGCGCAAGAACGACGAAGTCCTAATCGATTTTATCAACGGTGATTGTGACCGTCCGGTGATCCTGTCCAGAATGCATGGTGGCGAAAGCAAGCCCGAATGGCACACGCACGGGCTGACCTCGGGCTTGCTTTCGCGCGAATACGGCGGCGAAGGCTATAACCAACTTATGATGGACGACGCCAGTGGGCAGAACCGCGTGCATCTGTACTCGACGAGTTATAGCTCGCATTTGCACCTGGGCTATCTGATCCAGCATTCGGGCAACACGCGCGGTGCGTTTATCGGGCAGGGCTTTGACCTTAAGTCATTGGGATACGGTGCGGTGCGGGCCGAGCAAGGGCTCTACGTTTCGACGCAACCTGCAACGACCCAACCGCTGAGTGTGACGGCAGCGTCCGAACAGCTTACCCGCGCCGAAGCGATGCTGGCGACGGCGTCGAAGGCGAGCCAGGCGAACCGGGCGCAGAGTCAGCAAGACGGCCACGATGCACTGAAAACTTTCACGGACGCAACGCAGCATCCGGTGGCCGGCACGACCAAGGGCGGTCGCACGGCCGGCGGCGGTACGGGCAACGCGAATGGCTTCGCGAAGCCGATCATGCTGCTGTCGAGTCCCGAAGGCATTGCCGCATCGACGCAAGGTTCGGCGCATATCACGGCAAACAAGCAAACCAATGTGGTCGCCGGGGAGAACATCAACCTTGCCGCCGGACGAGCATTGCTCGCGAGTGTGCTGGAACAAATCAGCCTGTTTGCGGAAAAACTCGGCGTCAAGATCTACGCGGCGAGCGGCCCGATCGACCTTCAGGCGCAGAACGATTCGATGAGCTTGGCCGCCTCGCAAGATGTGAAGATAACGGCGGGCAAGAAGATGTACCTGTCGGCCGACGAAATTTGGATCGGCGCGAACGGTTCGTATATCAAACTAACAGCGAACACGATCGAGAACGCTACGTCGGGCCAGATTGTGGAAAAGTGCACGGATTGGGAGAAAGCCGGTGCGGCAAGCGGTACGCTGCAAAACCCGTTGCATTCGTCGCCGGTATCGATCGACGGCGGGCGTTTCACTCTGTTCTCCGGTTGAATCGCGGCCAGTATAGTGTCAAACATAAGAAATTCTGAAAGCCGAATCCGAGTCGGGAATCATGAGCAAGACAACGCACAAAAAGAAACACCATCCAGCGACCGCGCCGCAATCGGCCCCCAAACCGGCCGAGCCGGCCGATACACCGCTGAGCTGGGCCTACCCGTTCACGCCCGCAGACAGGAGCGACGCGGCCGACCCGATGACGTATTTCAAGGCGCTGGCGAAGTGCGGGACCGGCTTTTACCCGTTGGGCATCAGTGGCATGTGGCATGGGGGCGTGCACTTCGACAAAGGCAGTGCACAAATGCTGAAGCAGGACAGCGGCGTGCGCGCGATTGCGGACGGCAAGATCGTCGCGTACCGGCTGAACACGCAATATGAGGAAACGAAGTATCCAAACAACACTGCGGCGCACTACTCGACCGGCTTTGTACTGGTCCGGCATGAACTGAAATTGCCGCCTGTGCCGCCGAAACCGGCACCGAAAGAACCCGCGAAACCTGCGGCCCCTGCATCGGCTCCCGCGCCAGCATCGACTACCGCCACGCCAACACCCGCCCCGGCCGACAACCCCGCGCCGAGTAGCAAACCGGCGACCGACAAGCCCCTCGTGTTCTTCAGCCTGTACATGCACACGATGGATTGGAAGACCTATCAGAAGGCGATCGAACAGGCTCAATCTAAAGCGAAGCCGGACCCGACGCTTCCCGTGCCGATGTCGTATTGGGAAGGCGAGCGCTACTATCGAGTGGGCAACAAGGCGAAGGACAAGCAAGCTATCCCGAAGCCGAAAGCGCCTGCGCAGCCGCCCGCGAGGCGTACCGATGGGGCCGACGATCTGCCGATTAACAACACCCTCCAGAATGATCCGCCGCCCGCGAGTAGCGATCAAGATGTCGATCTACCGGCTCCCCAGACGGGGTTGCGCATTAGAGAACTGCCAGACGGCAAGAGCAAGATTATCGGCGTGTTGCCGACAGGAGCCGAAATCATTGCGGGCGAAGGCGATCCCGCCCATCCGGACTGGATCAAGATCAAGTCCATCAAATCGGGCACGGTTCTGTCTGCCGAAGTGGGCAAGCCGGTTTCTCCCCAAGCGCAGTGGAGCTATGTGTTCAAGGGGGAACTGGACGCCGTTGTCGATCCGCAGCCGTTGGATACGGTCGTGATCCTGAAGGAGCCGCAGCGTGTCAAGGCGGGCGAAGTCATCGCCCACGTCGGCCAGTATCAATGGCCTATGAAGGCCAGTACGATACCGCCGAAGCCGAACTATCCGATGCTGCATCTCGAAGTGTTCGCGGGGCCGGACCTGAAGGACTTCATCGATCGAAGCCGCGCGCGCGTGAAAGAACTGAACGACAAAAACAAACCGCTTCTGGAAATCGAGCCGGGGGCCAAACTGGTCAGCGAAATTCCCGCGCCGGACCAGAAATTGACCCAATCCGGGTTGAAGCTCGTGCCGATCGGCGACGCAAAGGGTTCGCGCTGGATCAAGGTGCAACCCAAGAGCGTGACCAATGTACCCGCGAAAGGCAAACAGAAGGCCCAACAAAAATTAGCGGACGTTGGCAATCCGCTGTGGGTCGAAAGCAGTCTGGCGAACACGATCAGCACGGCGAACGTAGCGGGATGGCAGAATTTTCCGCTGGACGTTTCCAAGGCAAGCGGACCGGGCGCGGACTTCAGGAACGTGTTACGCCGTACTGAACTCGACAAGCTCGGTGAGGGCAATGTCGCGGTCGACGACAAGGGTCATCATTGGTGGAACATCACGGTTGGCTCGAAGGACGGCTCCGGCCTGACTGGCTGGGTGTGCGATACCGATCACCCTCACGTACAACTTCGTAGTCCGTGGGAATGGCCGGGGTTCGCATTGGTGGACAACGGCAGCGTCAGCCCGGCCGACATGTTCAAACGCCATATCCATACGACCGGGCAATATTTGCCGGACGAGGAAGGCACCGAATTTGCTGTGGACGCGGTGAAGGTCAACGCTGGCGAATTCATCACGAAGATCGAACAGGCGATCGATACGGACCACGACGGGAAGGTGACGGCGCAAGAACTGAAGCACGCACTGGAAACGCAGTGGATGGCCGAAGCGATTTCGCATCTTGTGGTGCGTAATGAAACCGAATGGGGCGGTGGTCTAGGCAAGTGGGAAGAACTCAGCCCGCTCATGCAGAAGCAGACCGAGATGTGGAAGACGGAACTTGACCGGCTCGCGAAGCTTCAGTGGTGGGAGTCAATCAAGGGTGTTGATGGGTTCCCCACAGACCTTTCGCCTTGGCATCTTCATCCGATTGGGTTGATTGGGAATTTTGCGGGCACAGGATGCTGTGCAATTACGGTTGAGCTATTGGAAAAGGTGTATAAAAAATCGGGAGACTGGTTTACAGGGAAGGGAGGATCAAGGACATTTGTACAGGAGTTTCCGGAAAAATACCCGAATATATATAAATATGATAAATATAAATTCGTCTCGCTACTCAATGCTAAATTGAAGGAGTATGGCATTGTTGGGTGTTATCACAAAGCCCACTTTTTAGCGCAATGTTTCCATGAATCGGCTAGGTTCGAGACAACAATAGAGTTTGCCTCCGGTGAGGGATATAATCCTGGGGTGCATCCAGACGCTATTAAGAATGGAAATACTGTCGTCGGAGATGGACCTAAGTACAAAGGAAAGGGGCTAATTCAGTTAACGTGGAAAAACAACTATGCCGCATATTCCGATCACAGGAAGATCGATTTTGTGACAAATCCTGAGCTTATTGCTGCTGATATGGAAAATGCTATCGATGCATCTTGCTGGTATTGGCGCCATAAAGGGGCGCTTTCGGAAAAATATGAAGCCAAGGGCGATACAAATATTCTCATAGATCATGAGAAAAATAATGTTAGATTAATTACGCTGGCTGTCAATGGCGGGCATAATGGATTGCCTGAGCGTCAGGAGCTTTTTGATCGAATTAAGAAAGAG
>NZ_JACFYV010000195.1:0-12526 GCF_016759955.1 Burkholderia sp. KCJ3K979 | reverse complement strand
GTCGAATACCGATCGCACGAAAGGAGGACTGTCGAAGTGAACGCGGAAGCGTCGCGGCGCCGCTGCGGGAAACAGCAGCACCAGCAGCACGAACGATGCGATCGCGGTGAACAGCGCGGCACCGAATGCGCACAGGCTGTCGCCGTTACCGGAAGACGCCGCCTTGTCGGCGTGCGCGTCGTGCTTCAGTGCATCGACGAGCGCCAGCGCATCGTTGGCCGGCGTGATCGGCGCGCTCGCGTCGAAGCGGGCGGCCAGCGCGGCGGCGGTGACGATCAGCGGGCCCTGGCCTGAACACAGCACCACCGAGCCCGCATCCGGACCGTCCGGATCGAGCATCACGGCGCCCGACATCAGCGCGCGGGACAGCAGCGTCATGAGGAGGAACCCCCACAGCCACTGTCGCGCGACGCCTGGCCGGAGCAGGAAGCGGCGAAGTGCGTTCATGGCGCGCGATTGTACCTCCGTTTGCGTGGAGGGGCAGGCGGGTCGTGCGTGTGGAGTGGGGCAAGTCAGGGGGAGCCAGGGTGACGTCCCGTTCGCCGTCGGCCAGCGGATCGGCGCGATCGGCCGGCGGCAGTCGCGTCGTCATGCGCTCGGTGTCGTGAGCGTAGCGGCGATCGTTCGATCGGGATGCTTCCGCGCGTTGCGACTGTACTGCTTCACGAAGGAGCCGAATTCGCCGGCGAGCCGGGATGTCCGGTTTCTATTTCCAACGCTCATGCGGCGAGGTTATCCGACATTCGCGCGAATCGCGTATGGCCGGCGTTGCCGCGACGGTCGTGCGCGGCCTCCGAGCCGTTGCGCCCGCTCACACCGGATACGCATCGTCGACCTTCAGGTTCGCGAGCCGGAACAGCGTGCGCAGCGTCTGCGGATGGATGTCGCGGTGCGCGGCGAGCGACGTCAGCATGAAGTCGAGCACCTTCGCGTAGCGGAGCAGCACGAGGCAACGAGCAAGATCGGGCGTGCGGCCGCGCATGTCTTCGGCGAGCGTGACCATTTGCGTCGACAGCGTGCGCGCCATCTCGAGTTCCATCTGCTGTTTTTCGGTCCAGTCGGGCAGCGGCTGTTCGAGCACCTTCGCGAGGAAGAGCTGGAACGACGTATCGGACGAATTGGGCTGCGCATCCATGAAGAGCCTCGCTGCGTGTGCATATCGTACGGGCGTATCCGTGGGAGCGCCCGAGGGTGAAATCATGTCCGCGCGGTACCGGGCGCGGCTTCTGTCCGAACGGAATGCAGATTCCGTACCAGCCCCGCCGGACGATTGTTGAGCAATGTTGAGCCGTGATCCGGCATCGGTCGGCGAGTCCCGTCGGGACTGGATTGCGCAGGCGATCGAGAAGGGTGTCTACGGGCGGGAGGTGGGCGACGTCGGGCGCCCGACGCGGCGCGACGACGCGAAATGCTTCACGGATGTAACGTAACGCGGGCGTCCGGCGCATCGCGCGCTCGTGCCGGCGAACGGCCGGAACGACGCGCGCCGTGCGGTGCGGCCATGCCCGCCGTGCGTCCGCCGACGGGAAACGGCTGCAGGGAGCGCACGCCGCCGCATCGCGCGAACCGGCGGCGAATGCGCCAGTTGTTTCAAAACAGAGACGGTTCGGCGCGGCGATTGGTTGCATGGCCACGCAACTGGCCCAGCGATTGGCCGCGTAATTGTCCATGGGCAGACGGTGCAGGTTTGCCAACAATCTCCCGATCATCCCCGCGAGGTTCGATATGAATGTCCACGCCTTCTTCTCGGCCAACCTGCTGCTCGCCTACACGGCCTATTTCATCGGCACGGCCAGCCCCGGGCCGAGCAATCTCGCGATCATGTCGGTCGCCGCGAACCAGGGCCGCAAGGCGGCGCTCGCGTTCGCGCTCGGCGTGATTTCAGGGTCGATGTTCTGGGCGACGGTGGCGGCGCTCGGCATCTCGGCCGCGCTGCTCGCGTGGTCGAAGCTGCTGGTCGCGATCAAGGTGTTCGGCGGGCTGTACCTGCTGTGGCTCGCGTTCAAGTCGGGGCGCACGGCGCTGTCGGGCCCGCCGGCGGCAACGGCGAACGCGGCGCGCGAGCTGCGGCTGTCGCGCTTCTACGTGCGCGGCGCGATGCTGCACCTGACCAATCCGAAGGCGATTCTCGTGTGGGTGTCGATCGTCGCGCTGTCGTCGAACGGCGCGGGCGGCGCGCATGGCGCGGTCGTGCCGGGCTGCCTGGCGATCGGCTGCCTGGTGTTCGGCGGCTATGCGCTGGTGTTCTCGATGGACGGGGCGCGCCGGCTGTACGTGCGCGGGCGGCGTGCGATGGAAGCCTGCCTGGCCGTCGTGTTCGGCGTGGCGGGCGTTCGGCTGCTGGTGACGAACGTCTAGCCGCGCAGCGTGTGCCGGAAACGCTCCGCCGCATTGGCGTGCGACGGAGGCTCTGCGTCGATCAAGCCGGCTTCAGAAAATGAAGCCCGTATTGATGAACTTCGAGTGGTGATCCGACACGATCGAGTCGAGCAACTGTTTGCTGCTGTCGGTCTGCTTCGCCGCGACCATCGAGCGGATCGAGAACGCGCGCAACGCGTCGCTCACCGACAGCGTGCCTTCCGCCGAATCCTTGCGGCCCGCGAACGGGAACACGTCGGGCCCGCGCTGGCACTGGCAGTTGATGTTCACGCGGCACACCTGGTTCACGAGCGGATCGACGAGCGCGCCGATCTGCGCCGGATCGGAACCGAAGATGCTGACCTGCTGGCCGTGCTCCGACGTCGTCACGTAGTCGAGCGCGGTTTCCACGTCGTCGAACGGCGCGACCGGAATGATCGGCCCGAACTGCTCCTCGCGGTACAGCTTCATCCCTTCGGACACCGGATACACGACGGCCGGGTAGAACAGCGTCTTGCTGAATTCGCCGCCCTGATGGTTGACGACCTGCGCGCCTTTCGCCTTCGCGTCATCGATCGCGTCGGTCATGTACGCGGTGCGATGCATGCCGGGCAGCGGCGTGATGCTGACGCCCTTTTCCCACGGCATGCCGATCTTCAACTGTTCGAGCGCGGCGGTGAAGCGCTTCAGGAATTCGTCGACGATCGAGCGATGCACGAGCAGCATCTTCAGCGCGGTACAGCGCTGGCCGTTGAACGACAGCGCGCCGAGCAGGCACTCCTTCACGGTGAGGTCGAGATCGGCGTCGGGCAGCACGATCGCCGCGTTCTTCGCGTCGAGGCCGAGGATCGCGCGCAGCCGGTGCGACTTCGGGTGCTGCTTCTTCAGGTGATCGGCGACCTTGCTCGAGCCGATCAGCGCGAGCACGTTGATCTTGCCCGACGCGAGCATGTGCGGCACGACCACCGCGCCCGGCGCATAGATCGTGTTGATCACGCCCTTCGGGAACGCATCGCGGAACGCTTCCAGCAGCGGCTCGAACAGCAGCGTGCCGTACTGAGGCGGCTTGAACACCACGGTGTTGCCCATCAGCAGCGCGGGGATCAGCGTCGCGAAGGTTTCGTTCAGCGGATAGTTGTACGGGCCCATGCACAGCACGACGCCGAGCGGCGTGCGGCGGATCTGGCCGATCGTGCCTTCCGCGATCACGAAGCGCGAGTTCGCGTTGTCGAGCTCCTTCAGCGCGTCGATCGTCTGCGTCATGTACGTGACGGTGCGATCGAACTCCTTCTGCGAATCGGCAAGGCTCTTGCCGATCTCCCACATGATCAGGTTCACGACGAGTTCGCGCTGCGCGACCATCCGCTTGATGAAGTCCTGCATGCACGCGATGCGCTGCTCGACCTTCATCGTCGGCCACTCGCCGCGGCCGGCGTCGTACGCGCGCACGGCGGCGTCGAGCGCCGCGTCGCTTTCCGTTTCGCCCATCACCGGGTAGCTGCCGATCTCGACCTGCTCGACGCTGCCGTCCGCCTGTCGCACACATACCGGCGACAGCACGGTCTTGGTTGCGCCGTCCCACGGTCGCAATTCGCCGTCGACGAGCGACACGCGCTGGTGGATCGGCGAAGCCAGCCGGAATTCGGCGGGAATCTCTTGCAAGGCGGGAAACAGGTGCTGCAGGGAGGCGGAATCGGGCATGACGGTCTCGTTTGACGGGGTGTCCGGGAAGGACGGGCGATGCGAATCCTGAGCGGAATGATCCTCGATCCTGAATCGGCATCATGACGCGCACGCGGCTGCTCGTCACGCACGAACATGGCCGATTCAATGAATGGAACCAGTTCCATTTAAAAGGAACGCCGCAATGAATGCAACCTGGGTGCTATCGCGTCGAAATGACCGTAAGCATTTGGAAAGACTGTTGCCGAATCGCCGGTATAACGGCCCCGGTGCAACCGCAAACGTTTTACTTCGGCGGAATTGAGCGGATAATGGCCCGACGCGGTGAGGAAAAAAATGCAGTGAACCTGAGAGCAGACGTAGTGAAGAACAGAAGAAGATCCGCCGCGCCGCCGATACGAGGTCGGCTGCCCGGAGCGCCGGGTCGGGGTTGCCCGGTCCGGCGCGCACCGGACGATTGAATCCGTGCCGCCTGCTGCTCCTGATCCTTGGTGATCCTCTCCAGCTTCTCCGTCACCCCTGTCCCGCATCCCGCCTCTTGCCGATCGTTGCCGCATTCAGGCGACCGATTCAATTCTTTCGTTTTTATTACGTTTCAAGCCGTTCGCTAATCTGAAATAGAAAGGCATTCGTCAGGAATGCAGAGCGCAATGCGCATTCACGTTGCGGCCAGGCGACACGCTGAAAATTAATTAAAAACACGAATCATTCTCGTTTATTATTTCGCCGCATTACGAGCCGTGACGGGAAGTCACGGCTTTTTTCGTGCCGGTTGCGCCGGCCGGCGTGCTTTCGTTCGCCGTTTTCTTCACCCCCTTCTACGTTCACGATGAAACTCAACACGAGCGCGTGCCATGCGCTTCTGATCGCCACGTCGCTGGCCGGCGCCCGCACTTCGTTTGCGCAGGCGGCCGACGCCGCGGCAACCCTGCCCGCGATTTCCGTCAACGCGGCCGCCGAGCATGCGTCGTACGACGGCGGCCATTCGCGTGCGGCGACCAAGACCGACATGTCGCTGATGGACGTGCCGCAGACCGTGAACGTCGTGCCGCACGCGGTGATCGAGGATCAGAACGCGACGTCGCTGCAGGACGCGTTGCGCAACGTGCCGGGCGTCGGCTTCTCGGTCGGCGACGGCCAGCGCGACCAGATCACGATCCGCGGCTTCAACAGCATCACGGACCAGTACGTCGACGGCATTCGCGACGACGCGCTGTACTACCGCGACCTGTCGAACGTCGATCGTGTCGAGGTGTTGAAGGGGCCGGCGGCCGTGCTGTACGGACGCGGCTCGGCGGGCGGCATCGTGAATCGCGTGCTGAAGCGGCCGCTCGCGAACCCGGTGAACGACGTGGGCGTGACGCTCGGTACGCGCGGCGAGCGGCGCGGCGAATTCGACCTCGGCTGGAACGCGAACGACGCGGCGCGCTTTCGCATGACCGGTGCGGCCGAGAATTCGAACAGCTTCCGCGACCAGTTCCAGCTCAACCGGCAGGCGATCGCGCCGTCCGCGCAGTTCAAGCTCGACCGCGACACGGTGCTGAACGTCGAATTCGACTACCTGCACGACCGCCGCACGTCCGACCAGGGGATCCCCGCGTATCTCGGCCGGCCGGTCAACGTGCCGATCAACACGTACTACGGGTCGGCCGACGGGGTGAACAGCTCGTACAACGACGTCTCCGCGAAAAGCGCGACGGTGTCGCTCGATCATCGCTTCAACGATTCGCTGTCGTTCCACGGCGCGATCCGCGCGTACGACTTCTCGCTCGAGCGGAAGAACTACGTGACGTACGAGCCGATCAAGACCGCCGCGCATCCGGTCGTCACGCTCGACCAGTCGACGCGCCAGCGTACCGATCACGGTATCGACGGGCTGTTCGAACTCACGCAGAAGACGTCGCTGTTCGGCATGCGCCACGAGCTGCTGTACGGGCTGGAACTGTCGCAGCAGCAGAAGTTCGACACGATCTACAGCGTGTCGAAGGTCGCGACCTACGATCTCTTCAATCCGCAGCCGGTTGTCCTGCCCGGCGTGCCGACCGGCACGCGTGCGAAGACGAACGCGTCGACCGTCGTCGGGCTCGCGGGCGTCTACGCGCAGGACCTGATCTCGCTGACCGAACACTGGAAGGTGCTTGCCGGCCTGCGCTTCGACTACCTGAATCAGATTCGCCACGACTACACGTCGTCGAACGTCAATCTCGATCGCACCGACCATGCGTGGAGCCCGCGCGTCGGCCTGATCTACGAACCGCTCGACTGGCTGACGCTGTACGGGTCGTTCAGCCAGTCGTTCTCGCCGCTGGCCGACACGCTGATCAGTTCCGGCGCGTTCACGAACGGCGCCGCGCTCGCGCCGCAGAAGACCACCGCGTATGAAGTCGGCTCACGCTTCGACCTCGGCGGCAAGGCGACGGCCAGCGTCGCGCTGTTCGATATGCGCCAGACCAACCAGCAGATCGGCGACCCGGCGAATCCCGGCTATGCGCTGCCGATCGGCACGCAGCACGTACGCGGGATGGAGCTCGGCTTCACCGGCGAGATCGCACCGAAGTGGTCGGTGTATGCGGGTTACGCGTACCTGAACGGCACGGTGGACGGTTCCGCGCAATCGACGGCGGCCGGCCTCGCGGTATCGAGCAACACGCCGGGGCTGATGCCGCGCCACAGCGCGAACCTGTGGCTCAAGCGCGAGCTGCCGTACGGCTTCTATGCGGCGGCCGGCATGCAGTTCCAGTCGGCGCGCTACACGTCGGCGAGCGATCTCGTCACGCTGCCGTCGTTTACGGTGTTCAACCTGGGCGCCGGCTATCGCAGCAAGAAGGTCGACGTGACGCTCACGCTCGACAACCTGTTCAATCGCCGCTACTTCATCGCCGCACACGGCAACGCGGACCTGTACAACATGCCCGGCGATCCGCGCACGCTGACCGCCACGGTGAAGTGGCACATGTAACGCACGCGGTGCGCGACGATGCGGGGCTTCTTCACGATGCCTCGCACTCGAGCGCCCATGATCCGGCTCGCGCTTGATGTGTCGAGCATGAGCGGCCGCGCCCGCGCGCTGCTGGTGAAGATCGTTTCGGCCGGCGTGCCGGCGCGGCACGCATGCGGCGCCACCGCGTCATGACACCGGTGCGACCGCGCCGTTACTCGACGTCTTCGTCATCCTCTTCATCGGCGTCTTGCACGTCGCGTTCCGGCGCCGCATACGCGCTCGCTTGTTCGAGCAGCCAGCCGCGGAACGATTCCAGCGGCTTGCTGTGGCTGAACTCGGTCGGATACACGAGGTAATACGCCGAATCGCCGACGGTTGCCGCATCGCACGGCACGACGAGGCCGAGCTGCTGCAGCTGCTCCTCGACGAAGAACTTCGGCACGAGCGCGACGCCGAGCCCGGCCGCGGCCGCGCTGATCAGCATCGTATGCAGTTCGTAGCGCACGCCCTGCATCGTGCGGATGTCCTCGACGCCGTGCGTCTCGAACCACTGCGCCCACGCGCCGGGGCGCGTCGTCGAGTGCAGCAGCGGATACGCGAGCAGATCCTCGACGCGCTCGACCGGCCCGTTCAGCAACGCGGGCGAGCAGATCGGCACGACTTCCTCGCCGAACAGGTAGTCGGACGACGTGCCGGGCCAGGTCGGCTTGCCGTAGTGGATCGCGGCCTCGAAGTGCGTGTCCTCGAACGAGAACAGGTCGGTGCGGCTGCCCATGTTCACGCGCACGTCGGGCGTGCGGTCGTAGAAGCTCTTGATGCGCGGGATCAGCCAGTGCGACGCGAAGGTCGGCAGCACCGCGAGTTCCAGGTAGCCGCCGCCGCTGCCGTGCGCGATGATCGACAGCGTGTCGCGGTCGAGCGTTTCGAGCGCGCGCCGCACCTGCGTGCCGTACAGCTTGCCGGCGCGCGTCAGCACGACGCGCTGCTTCACGCGCGCGAACAGCCGCACGCCGAGGCTCGCCTCCAGCGTCGCGATCTGCCGCGACACGGCGCTTTCGGTCAGGAACAGCTCCTTGGCCGCGTGCGTGAAGCTCTCGTGGCGGGCGGCGGCTTCGAAAGCCACGAGCGCGCCCATGTTGGGGATCTTGAATTTGCGCATGATGCTCGATTGATCTGATGAATGGACCCGCACGCCGCCCGGGCGAAGCGCCGGCGATGAGCGGCTGATAATTCCAAAAACTCATCACGTATCAATTTAATCTCGCTTTACGCCCCGCTGCAACCCTTTGAATAATGCTTGCCATGCAAGGCTTGGCGCCCGTGGGCGGCCGGCCGACGAGTGGCCGGCACGTTTGCCGGCGAGTCCCCCGAGACGAGAATCCTGATGCGCAATCCGAATATCGACAGCTTGCTGACCAAGCTGCTGGGACAGGCGAAGACCGACGCCCTGTTCTCGACCCTGAACATGCCGGCCATCCTCGAAGAATGGGAAGACGGCGTCGTGACGCGCGCGGAAATCGCGCAGGCGATGAACATGGCGCTGTTCGAAGGGCTGCTCGAGCGTTCGGCGAACGGCCGCGCGTACACGGCCGAGGCGATCGAAAACGGCGGCTCGGTCCATTTCGACCACGGCGCGCTGCGCACGGTGCGCTGGCCGCACACGGGCGCACTGCCGCCGGGCGAGGCGGCGTTCACGCGCATCCTGCGTCCGCTCGGCTTCCGCCTGAACGGCCGCTACCCGCTCGACAAGCTCGGCATGACCGGCCGCGCGTATGCGCATGAAGACGCCCCGGATGAAATCGCGCAGTTCTTCGTCAGCGAACTGCATCCGGAGCGCTTCTCGAAGGAATTCCAGCAGGCCGTGACGAACGTGGTCGGCTCGTCGCGCGACCCGCTGTCGCCGGCCGCCGTCGCGCGGCTGTGGGAAGTCGAGCGCGAAGGCTGGCTGTCGCTGGAAGACGCCCATGCGCTGCTGCCGGAAATCGTCGGCGCGTTCGCGCGCCAGCACGACGTGCCGAACGAGCTCGACTACGAGACGCTGCTGATGGAATCGGCGGAAATGGCGTGGATCGCGACCGAGGGCAACGCGTTCAATCACGCGACCGACCGCGTCGCCGACGTGTTCAAGCTGTCCGACGACGAGAAGGCGAAGGGGCGACCGATGAAGCCCGAAGTCGAACGCTCGCGCTCGGGCCGCGTGTTCCAGACGGCCTATCGCGCGGATACCGTCGAGCGCGAATTCCGCACCCGCGACGGCGGCACGGTGAAGCGCAACGTGCCGGGTTCGTTCTACGAGTTCATCACGCGCAAGCGCACGTTCGACCAGGCGGCGCGTCGCTGGGTGACCGACCTGCGCTTCGATGCGGGCAACGCGCAGGGCATCTTCAAGATGACGGCGAACGCGGCGAAGTAAGCGCGACGCGTCACGCACTGCGGATGAAAAGAAACGGGCCGGCGGCTGATTTCAGCCGCCGGCCCGTTTGCATTGACGGGGCGTCGCGCGTCAGAAGAGGTGCGTGACCAGAAAAAACAGCACCAGCAGCCCGATCGGTACGCCGAGCAGCCATGCGATCAGATATTTGCCCATGTCGTGGTCCTCCTCGTGGCCGCGACGCGGCGTGCGTCGCGGCGGGGTGAGACGACTGGCGCGTTACAGCTCGCGGTCGAACTCCTTCAACTGCTTCTCGGCTTCGTCGCGGGCGATCCCGTAACGCTCCTGGATCTTGCCGGCCAGATAATCGCGATTGCCTTCCGCGACCTGGAGATCGTCGTCGGTCAGCTTGCCCCACTTGGCCTTCAGCTTGCCGGTGAGCTGCTTCCACTGACCCTTGATCTTGTCTTCGTTCATGGTGTGCTCCTTTCGTAAGGGGAGAAAAGTGCGGCGCTCGGCCGCGGGGTAGCTCAGGCCTTCGCCTTCAGGCCGGATGCGTCGACGTGCTTCACGCCCTTGATCGCGCGGGTCACGGCGACGGCCTTCTTCACGGCGACCTTCGTCGGCAGCACGCCCGTCAGCGTGACGACGCCGTCCACCGTCTTCACGCTGATGTCGGTGCTCTTCACGCCGTCGGTCGTTGCGAGCTCACCTTTCACCTTGGTCGTGATCCACGTGTCGGTGACAGGCTGATTCGATTCGCTCGCCATGCCGCTGTCGGTCGACGAGGCCTGGGCATGCGCGTTCGTGAGCGGCGCGGCGGAAAGCAGGAAGGCCGCGCTGACGGCGAGCAGGGTCGAAAGGTGCGAGGTCTTGTTCATTGATGTTCTCCTTCGATTGGCGGGTTGAATCAATCAGTCGGTGAGCACGGCGCGTTCCCGTGCGGTTCCGGTGCGTTCAACGCGCGATCGGCGTGTCGTAGCCGGGCTCGCGCGGCGGCATGTCCGGGCGCGGTACGTCGGGTGGCAGCGGTACCGGCGGGTCGGTGCCGGGCGCCGGTTCGGGCGGATGGTCCGGGGCCGGTTCGGGCCGCGTCGGATCGGGTGTCTGATGCAATTTCATCCGGGTGTCCTCCCTCTGCGGTATGAAAGGGCAGCGCATGAGCGCCGATGCAGTACCAGCGTACCGACGCGAACGCGAGCGGACATCGCGCAAATTCACCGGATCGATTAGTGCGTTTGCACTGGGGGACGGAACAGACGGCGGGGTGGGGACATGCACCACGACCCGGGCAACGCGGCGCGACAGGCGCGCTGGCCGCATCGCACCATTCGGCGGGGCACCGCACGATCCCGGGCGGCGTGCGAATGTACTATTCGAGATAGTGCATTCGCGCGTGTCGCGCCGTTGCGCGGCACGCGATCATCGCCGCACGCGCCGGCCGGGGCATGCCGCTGCAACGGGCGCTCGGCCGGCGCTCATGTTGATCGCTCATGTTGACGACAAGGGACAACGATTCGATGAACGAACCAGTAGACGAACAGGCGCTCAAGTCGCATACCGACCGGCGCCAGCTGCACCAGATCATCGCGGGGCTGACCGAGGGCGTGATCCTGATCGAGCCCGACCAGCGGATCGTCTGGGCGAACGAGGCTGCGCTCGCGATGCATGGCGTGACCGAGTTGAAGGCGCTCGGCGCGGACGTTACCGAATACCGCGAGCGATTCCGGCTGCGCTACCGGAACAATCATCCGGTGCGCGACGGCCACTATCCGATGGATCGCGTGATCGCGGGCGAGGAGTTCAGCGACGTGACGGTCGAAGTCGAATCGGCCGCCGACGAGTCGGTGAGCTGGGTGCACCGCATCCGCAGCCTGGTGCTGACGAACGCGGCCGGCGCGCCCGACTGCCTCGCGCTCGTGCTGCACGACGCGACCGAATGGGCGAGCGCCGAGGAACGCTTCGAGCGCACCTTCAACGCGAATCCGGCGCCGGCCGTGATCTGCCGGCTCGACGACTTGCGCTACGTGAAGGTCAACCAGGGCTTTCTCGACATGACGGGCCACGCGCGCGACGACGTGCTCGGCCGCTCGGTGTACGAGATCGACGTGCTCGAACAGGCCGAGCGACGCGAGCTGGCGATCGAGCGGCTCGGCGAAGGCGCGACGATCCCGCAGATGGAGGCCGTGCTCAAGCTTGCCGACGGCAGCACCAAGGCGGTGGTCGTCGCCGGGCAGCCGATCGACATGAACGGCGAGGCGTGCATGCTGTTCACGTTCATGGATCTCGAGCCGCGCAAGCAGGCCGAGCGCGCGCTGATGCAAAGCGAGGAACGCTTCGCGACGGCCTTCCGGATGGCGCCGGTCGCGATGGCGATCGTCACGGCCGACCGTTTCGAGCTGCTCGACGTGAACGATGGGTTTGCCGCGATGACGGGCCATGCGCAGGCCGATCTCCTTGGTAAATCCGCGGACGAGATCGGGCTGTGGGCCGAACGCGGCGCGTGGTCGCGTATCGAAGGCCGGCTCGCGGGTGACGGTCACGTGCGCAACGTGGACGTGCAGATTCGCACGCGCGACGGCGACGTGCGCGATTGCGTCGTGTCGGCCGACCCCGTCGCGATTCACGGGCGCGACTGCCTGCTGGTCGCGCTGCTCGACATCAGCGACCGCAAGCGCACCGAGATGGAGCTCGTCTATGCGATCGAGACGGCGATGCAGGACGCGTCGTGGTTCAGCCGCACGCTGATCGAGAAGCTCGCGAACGTGCGGCGCGCGAATGCGCCGGATGCGGGCGCGCAGCTGTCCGACCTGACCGCGCGCGAGCGCGACGTGTTCGACCTGCTGTGCCACGGTCTGGCCGACAAGGAAATCGCCGGCCGCCTCGGGCTGGCGCCGAACACCGTGCGCAATCACGTCGCGACGATCTACGCGAAGCTCGACGTGCACAGCCGCGGCGAGGCGATCGTGTGGGCGCGCGAGCGCGGCATCGTGGGCGCGGCCGAAGCGAACGGCGCGCGCGGCGACAAGAGCGGCGCGAAGGGCAAGGACTGAGTAACCGTCTTCCGAGTCAAGCCCGATGAAGTGAATCGTCCCAAGGCGTGTTGGTTTTGACCATGGCATTGAGCATGGTTAGGAGCTTGCGCATGCAGGCAACAAGCGCGACCTTGGACA
>NZ_JACFYV010000194.1:0-12590 GCF_016759955.1 Burkholderia sp. KCJ3K979 | reverse complement strand
GAGAAGACCGATGCCCAGGGCGTCGCGCGCCGCTACGACCGGTTCCGCGAGCGGATCATGTTCCCGATCCGCAACGTGAAGGGGCAGGTGATCGGTTTCGGCGGCCGCGTGCTCGGCAGCGGCGAACCGAAGTACCTGAATTCGCCGGAAACGCCGCTGTTCAACAAGGGCAGCGAGCTGTACGGGCTGTTCGAGGCGCGGCTCGCGATTCGCGAGCGCAAGTACGTGCTGGTCGTCGAAGGCTACATGGACGTCGTCGCGCTCGCGCAGCTCGGGTTTCCGAACGCGGTCGCGACGCTCGGCACCGCATGCACGCCGATTCACGTGCAGAAGCTGCTGCGCCAGACCGACACGGTCATTTTCAGTTTCGACGGCGATTCGGCCGGGCGGCGCGCGGCCCGGCGCGCGCTCGAGGCCTGCCTGCCGCATGCGGGCGACAACCGCACGATCCGGTTCCTTTTTCTGCCGACCGAGCACGATCCGGACAGCTACGTGCGCGAATTCGGCGCGGACGCATTCTCCGAGCAGGTCGAACGTGCGATGCCGCTGTCGCAATTTCTGTTGAACGAAGCGATTGCCGGCAAGGCGCTCGATCAGCCGGAAGGCCGCGCGAAGGCGCTGTTCGATGCGAAGCCGCTGTTGCAGGCGCTGCCGGCGAACGCGTTGCGCGCGCAGATCATGCACATGTTCGCCGACCGCCTCGACATCCCGTTCGAAGAGGTCGCGACGCTGTCGGACGTCGATACGCGCATCGCGATGCCGCCGCGGCAGGCGCCCGCGCGCAGCGAGCGGCGCCGCGTGACGGACAGCGAAAAGCGCGCGTTGCGTACGCTGGTGATGCATCCGCGCATCGCATCGCAGCTCGACGACGAACAGATTGCGACCCTGCGCGCGCTGCCGCGCATCGGCGAGCTGTTCGCGGAAGTCGTCGATCATGCGCGTGCGCTGGGCGACGGTGCGGAGTTCCGGCTGCTGTCGGATGTCCTCAGGACGTCCTCGAACGGGGCGACTTACGAGGAAATCTTCCGCGAAATTCTGGACTATGATGAAAACGTCCGCGATTTGCTGTTACAGAATCCGGAAGACGAGACGGTGCCCGAGCGGCAGCGTGAGCAGGAACGGATCGCGGGGGAGGAGCTGCAGGCAGCGGTGCTCAAGATGCGCTATGACGCCTGCTGCGACCGGCTGGACAGGCTGGCGCGGCAATCCACCTTCACACCCGAGGAATTGGCCGAATTGACGGAATTGAACCAGCAGCGAACCGACATGAAGCGTCGGCTCGGGCTGTAGGCGGCTGGGGCGCTTAGAGAGGGCTCCCCAGCGTGCTATAATATAAGGTTTCCAGCGGTTTGTTTTCCAAGCAGAGGCGAGAATCGCGATGGCAAAGACGACAGGCGGAAAGAAAGCAACAGGCAAGGGCTCGACGGAGCGGACCAAGAAGGTCACAGCGGCCAAGTCTGCTTCTTCCACCAGGACAACGTCTTCAGCCACGTCAGCCCCTGCAGGAAAGAAAACCGCGGCCGGCACTGCTCAGGCTGCGCCGGCGCCGGCAGCCAGAACACGGGCTGCCGCCAGACCCGACTCCGGGCCGGCCAAGCCGGCGGCGAAGCGGGCAAGTGCGAAAAGCGCAAGGGACACGACTGCCGACGCGGACGAAACGGCAGTACGTACTACTCATGCACCCACGGTTCAACCGGCTGTCGTCCAGCAGCCGCGAGTCGATATAGCCGGTACGGCGAACTCCATGACCAAAAAGCTGAACGAAGTATCCGTCGAAGACGACGCAAATCAGAGCGACGAGCAGCCCGCAGCCGCGGCTGCACCGGGCAAGTCCAAGGTGCGCGATCGTCGCGCCAAGGAAAAGGCGCTGCTGAAGGAAGCGTTCGCGACGAGCACGCCGGGCACGGCCGAGGAGCTCGAAGAGCGCCGCGTGAAACTGCGCGCGCTGATCAAGCTCGGCAAGGAGCGCGGCTTCCTCACGTACGCCGAAATCAACGACCACCTGCCGGACAACTTCACCGAGACGGAAGCCCTCGAGGGCATCATCGGCACGTTCAACGACATGGGCGTGGCGGTTTACGAGCAGGCGCCGGACGCGGAAACGCTGCTCCTGAACGACAACGCGCCCGCCGCGTCGTCGGACGATGAAGTCGAGGAGGAAGCGGAAGTCGCGCTGTCCACCGTCGATTCGGAATTCGGCCGCACGACCGATCCGGTCCGGATGTACATGCGCGAGATGGGCACGGTCGAGCTGCTCACGCGCGAAGGCGAAATCGAGATCGCGAAGCGGATCGAGGACGGCCTGCGCCATATGGTGATGGCCATCTCCGCGTGCCCGACGACGATCGCCGACATCCTCGCGATGGCCGAACGCGTCGCGAACGAAGAGATCCGCGTCGACGAGCTCGTCGACGGCCTGCTCGATCCGAATGCCGCCGACGCCGCCGATACGGACGGCTTCTCCGCGAAGGAAGCGGAAGCCATCGAGAACGAGGACGAGGAAGCCGAAGAGGAAGAGGAAGAAGAGGAAGAGGAGGAAGACGACGGTGCCGCGCAGGCATCGGCGAACGCCGCCCAGCTCGAAGCCCTCAAGCGCGCGTCGCTCGAGAAGTTCTCGCAGATCAGCGAGTGGTTCGACAAGATGCGCCGCGCGTTCGAAAAGGAAGGCTACAAGTCGAAGGCCTACCTGAAGGCGCAGGAAACGATCCAGAGCGAACTGATGACGATCCGCTTCACCGCGCGTACCGTCGAACGCCTGTGCGACACGCTGCGTGCGCAGGTGGACGAAGTGCGTCAGGTCGAGCGTCAGATCCTGCACATCGTCGTCGACAAGTGCGGCATGCCGCGCTCGGAATTCATCGCGCGCTTCCCGGGCAGCGAGACGGATCTCGACTGGGCCGAGAAGATCACCGCGGAAGGTCACCCGTACAGCGCGGTGCTGTCGCGTAACGTCCCGGCGATCCGCGAACAGCAGCAGCGCCTGCTCGACCTGCAGGCGCGCGTCGTGCTGCCGCTGAAGGACCTGAAGGAAACCAACCGTCAGATGGCGGCCGGCGAACTGAAGGCGCGTCAGGCGAAGCGCGAAATGACCGAGGCCAACCTGCGTCTCGTGATCTCGATCGCGAAGAAGTACACGAACCGCGGCCTGCAGTTCCTCGACCTGATCCAGGAAGGCAACATCGGCCTGATGAAGGCGGTGGACAAGTTCGAATACCGTCGCGGCTACAAGTTCTCGACCTATGCGACGTGGTGGATCCGTCAGGCCATCACGCGCTCGATCGCCGACCAGGCGCGCACGATCCGTATTCCGGTTCACATGATCGAAACGATCAACAAGATGAACCGCATCTCGCGGCAGATCCTGCAGGAAACCGGTCTCGAGCCGGACCCGGCAACGCTCGCCGAGAAGATGGAGATGCCGGAAGACAAGATCCGCAAGATCATGAAGATCGCGAAGGAGCCGATCTCGATGGAAACGCCGATCGGTGACGACGACGATTCCCATCTCGGCGACTTCATCGAGGACACCAACACGGTCGCGCCGGCGGATGCCGCGCTGCATGCCAGCATGCGCGACGTCGTGAAGGACGTGCTCGATTCGCTGACGCCGCGCGAGGCGAAGGTGCTGCGGATGCGTTTCGGTATCGAGATGAGCACCGATCATACGCTCGAGGAAGTCGGCAAGCAGTTCGACGTCACGCGCGAGCGGATCCGTCAGATCGAGGCCAAGGCGCTGCGCAAGCTGCGTCACCCGAGCCGTTCCGACAAGCTGAAGTCGTTCCTCGAAGGGAACTGATTTCCAGCGTCTCTCTTACGAACGCCGCCGGTATCCGCATGATGCCGGTGGCGTTCGTTCCCTCTGTCGTCTTTGTTGTTACAATGCCGGCCCGGCTTCGTTGCCGGGGTGGCGTGTAGCACCCTTTGCTTCTTGTCTGGGCCCCTAGCTCATGCTTGGTTAGAGCAGCGAACTCATAATTCGTTGGTGCCGGGTTCGACTCCCGGGGGGCCCACCAGATTTCATGCCGCGCCGCGCAGTATCGCGGCATGCCGAAAACCCGCGATCGCGTCATGCGTCGCGGGTTTTTCTTTGGGCGGCCGCGCGGTGCGATCAGGAAAACAACGAGGGGCTGCCGCGCCGATGGCAATCGAAGTATGCTGTGGCGCGGCCGGCTTCGGTGCGATACGTGCGCACGTCAGGACCGCCGATCAATGCCGCCTCCATTCGGCGGCCAGAACAAACGGATTTCACCCGGGAGCGGGGACGGCGATCATGATCAGGCTGCGTTCGTGGGGTGCGATTCTGTCGTTGCTGATGCTTGCCGCCTGCGCGAGCCTGCCGCCGCAGGCGGACCGCGCGCCGACGCATGCATTCACCGATACCGACGATACGCGCCTCGGCGTGGCATTTCGCCAGCAGGCTGCCGCCCATCCGGGACAGGACGCGTTTCATTTGCTGACCGATCCGGTCGACGCACTGGACGCGCGCGTGCTGCTCGCCGATCGCGCCGAGCGCTCGCTGGACCTTCAGTACTACATCTGGCACGACGACCTGACCGGCCACGAACTGGCCGACGCGGTCATGCGCGCGGCCGATCGCGGCGTGCGTGTGCGCGCGCTGCTCGACGATCTCGGCACCAACGCCGACGACCGCAAGCTGCTCGAGATCAGCGCGCATCCGAACATCGAGATCCGGCTGTTCAATCCGGTGGCGACGCGCCGGTTCAAGAAGCTCGGCACCCTGTTCGAGTTCTCGCGCGTCAACCGACGCATGCACAACAAGGCGATGATCGCGGACAACCAGGCTGCGATCGTCGGCGGGCGCAATATCGGCGACGAATACTTCGGCGCATCGTCGATGCTGGAGTTCGGCGATCTCGATGTCGTCGTTCACGGGCCGGTCGTGAAAGACATCTCGACGGAATTCGATACGTTCTGGAATTCGCCGTACGCATATCCGGTCGATACGCTGGTCGGGCACGATGCGGCGCCGGGCGGCCTCGAGCGCGAGCGAGAACGGTTGCGCGACTACCTGAGGGCCATGGAGGACAATCCGTACGTGCTCGAGGCCCGCCAGCGGCTCGACCGGATCGTCCACGGGCAGGGCACGGAGCTGTCGTGGGGGCATGCGACGGTGCTGTACGACGATCCGTCGAAGATCGCGCACCCGCCGAAGGACCGCGACGGCCACCTGATGCCGCAGTTGCGTGCGCTTGCGTTGCAGCCCCGGCACGACCTGCTGATCGTGTCGCCGTATTTCGTGCCCGGCAAGGAGGTGGTCGAGCGGCTGCGCGCGCTCACGGCGCGCGGCGTGCGCGTGACGGTGCTGACCAATTCGCTCGCGTCGACCGACGTGGCGGCCGTGCATGCCGGCTACCGGCGCTATCGAAGCGATCTGGTGAACGCCGGCGTGCGGCTTTACGAGCGCCGGCCCTCGGGCGACAAGAGTATTTCGAAGCAGGTGATCATCGGCTCGTCGCGCGCATCGCTGCATGCGAAGACCTACGTATTCGATCACACGAGCATCTTCATCGGGTCGATGAATCTCGATCCGCGCTCGCTGAACCTCAATACGGAGATCGGCGTTTATTGCGAGAGCCCGGCGATTGCATCGCAGGTGGCCAACGATCTGGAGGCGCGGCTCGACCAGATCGCGTGGCGTGTCGAGGCGAGAACCGATGCGGCCGGCAGCGGGCGCCTCAAGTGGGTTCAGACGGATGCGGACGGGAAGGTCACCGAGATCGATCACGAGCCGGAAGTGTCCGCCCCGCGGCGGATGGAAGTGTGGTTTCTCGGGCTGTTTCCGATCGAATCGCAACTGTGAGCGGCACTCAGTGCCGCGCGGCGGTGCTGCTCGATGACGTCGGCGAACTGCATCGCCGCTGTCTCGATCGTCGCGTCGCTCAGCCCTGAATAGCCGAGCACGAAGCCGTTGTAGCGGCGGCCGTCGCCGATGCAGTAGCTGCTCAGCGGTTGGAGCCGCAAGCCGCGGGCGGCGGCCGTACGCGCGACGTCGGTATCGTGCAGCGGCACCGCGAGATCCGCGGAAAGATGCATGCCGCCGGGGCTTTCCCGCACGCTCAGCGACGTGCCGAGATGGCGGGCGAGCGCCGCTTCGAGGCTGCCGCGCCGGTCGGCGTAAAGCGCCCGCATCTTCCGCAGGTGCCGCGCAAAGAGGCCGGTGTCGATGAATTCGGCCATCGCCAGCTGGTCGGCCGAGTGGCCGCGATGGACGAGTTCGCGCAGCGTGCGCGTGAAGCGGTCGACCAGCACCGGCGGCACCACCATGAAGCCGAGCCGAAGGGCCGGAAACATCGTCTTGCTGAACGTGCCGAGATAGCACACCGGTGCATCCGCATGCAGGCCCTGGATTGCGGGCAGCGGCTGGCCGCCGTGACGGAATTCGCTATCGTAGTCGTCCTCGATGATCCACGCGCCGCATGCACGGGCATGCTCGACGAGCGCCGCGCGCCGCCGCGGGCTCATCAGCGCGCCGAGCGGATACTGGTGCGACGGTGTCGTATAGATCAGCCGGGGCGGGTGGGTGCGCCACTGCGCGTCGGTCGGCGCCATGCCCTCGCGATCGATCTCGATCGGCACGGGATTCAGGCCGGTCGACCGGAACGCGGTTCTCGCGCCGTTGTAGCAAGGGTTCTCGAGCCAGCCGTATTCCCCGGGATTCGCCAGCATGCGCGCGCAGAGTTCGAGGCTGCTCTGCGTGCCGTCGGTGATGAACACCTGGCCCGTGTCGCAGCGCACACCGCGCGACACGCGGATGTACGCGGCGACCGCGCGCCGCAGTTCGGGCAGCCCTTCGACCGGGCCGTACGCCAGCCGGGTGGGCGTGATGGTCTTCCATGCGCGCTCGATGCAACGACGCCACTGGGCAACCGGGAATTCGTCGAGGGACGGCAGGCCGGGAACGAACGGCAGCATGCGTTCGGGCTCGGGATCGGCGTTCTCCAGCCCGTGCACGCGCGCCGACAAGTGAACCGGCGCGGGGTCGTCGTCATTGCCGACGTTCGAGCGGTCGCATCCGTCCCATAGTGTGATCGTGCCGTTGCGCGTGGCCGCCACGAAGCCTTCCTCGGCAAGACGCTCGTACGCATAGACCGCGGAATTGCGCGCGATGCCCAGCTCGGCCGCGAGCACGCGTGTCGACGCGAGCCGCGTGCCGGGCGGAAGGTGCCCGTCCAGCAGCATGTTGCGCAGGCTCCGGTAGAGGGCTTCCTGCTGGCTATGCGTTGTCGCGCCGTCCTGTCTGGCAAGCGACGAGATGAGCAGCGCGAGATCCATGGGCTGGTTCCAGAAATTTTCGTTGTGCTGGTTCTTTCGAAGAGGCCGCGCGCATCGTATCGTTCACGTTCTCGCGGGGCAGGCCGGCAACGCGCATTTTCGGCGATCGGCGCGACTGGCGGGATGCGCGTATTTTGCTCGATTCGACGAGCGACTGTCGATGGGCCGGGTAGTCGCGCGTTCATGCACGGATACGGCACGATGCCGATACCATTCATTTCGCAGTACAGATAGATGAACGAAAAGACCGATCTCTCTTCCACGCCGCGTACGACCATTCGCCGCCTGCCTGAACTGGCGAGCCACGATCGCACGATGCTCCACCGCATCGTGGACGACGCGTATGTCTGTCACATCGCGTTCGGCGACGGGCAGAACACGCACTGCATTCCGACCGCGCACTGGAGAAGGGGCGACGCGCTCTATATCCACGGGTCGAACGGCAGCCGCATGGTCAAGGCATTGTCGGCCGGCGCGCAGGCTTGCGTCGCGATGACGCTGCTGGACGGCCTCGTGCTGGCCAGATCCGCCTTCAATCATTCGATGAATTATCGATCCGCGGTGATCTACGGGCAGTTCGACGTGATCGAAGGCAGCGCGGAGAAACTCGCCGCGCTGGATGCGTTGATGGACAAGATCGCGCCGGGCCGCAAGCATGAAGCGCGGCCGGGAAATTCGAAGGAAATCAATGCGACCAGCGTGCTGCGGATTTCGATGGCGGAAGCGGCCGTGAAAGTCAGCGATTCGCTGCCGTCCGACAAAGAGGAGGATCTCGGGCTGGCGGTGTGGGCCGGGATCCTGCCACTGAAGACGACGCGCGGCGCGCCGGTCCATGCAGACGGCAACGTGGTGGTGCCGGACTACGTCCGGAACTGGGCCGATTGAAGGGGGCGGCGGCGCGTGGCGTGGCGGGCCGTAGCGCCCGCATGGCCATGATGCCGGCGTGTCGTGCTTTTATCCCGGCCGATGTTCGCGCGACTCGTGCGGCGGGTGCGACTCGGCCGGATGCGGCGCGTGCGCATGCTCGGGCGCTGCTTGCCGAGGCTGCGGTGCCGCGTGTTCGCGCGGCGGCGCTTCGGGGTGCGGCTGCATCTCCTTGCGTTGTTGCTGTTGTGCTGCCTCGCTCCGCTGCTGTTGCCGGGCCTCGTCACGTTGCTGCGCTTCCACGCGTTGCTGCTGTTGCGCTTCGTCGCGCTGCTGCGCCTGAGCGTGTTCCTGCTGTTGGGCGGCATTGCGTTGCTGCAGCGCTTCGCGCTGCTGGGCCGCGTCGTGTCGCTGCATTTCCGCGCGTTGCTGCTGCTGTTGCTGCGCCGCCGCGCGAGTCTCCTGCGCGGCATGTTCGCGCTGCATCGCCTGCTGCCGCGTGTCGTGCGTCGCACCGGGCGGATGCGGCACAGGCACCTCGGCATGCGGCGCATTCGCGCGATGCTGCGCGAATGCTTCGGGCGCGGGTCGTGCACCGGGGCGCGCGTCGTTTGCACCGAAATGCGGGATCGTCATCGGCGCGGCACCCGGGCGCTGCTCCAGGGCCTGGCCGCGCATCGGCTCCGCGCCCGGCCGGACCGTGTTGCGCCCGATCGCCGTGTTGTTGTTGGTGACGTTGCCGCCGTAGTTGTTCGTGATGCGTGTGTTGCGGATGTTCGTGACGTTGTTGATCACCGTGGTCGACTTCGTCACGTAGGTGGTGTGGTTGTACACCACGGCCGGACGCTGCCAGCCGCCGTGCCACGCCGGGCCTTCGGGGTGCGGTGCGCCCCAGTTCACGCCCCATGCATGCCAGCCCCAGTCGTGATGCCCGAAGATCGCCGCGCCAACGGCGATGCCGATGCCAAACGTGATCACGCCGGCCGTGACGACTTCGCCGGTGCTGTAAACGGGTGGCCGATACACATAGCCGGGATAGGACGAAACCGGCTCGCCGTAGACGACGGTCGGGTTGTACGACGGTACGTACACGACATCGGGCTGCGCGGGTTCGATCTCGATCGCCTGCTCGGGCGGCGGCACGATCGCCGGCCCGCTGTAGACCACCGGCGCGTCGGTGGCCGGCGTGTACCCCGCCGGCGCGGCTTGCGCGACTTGCGTGACCCGCAGCTGGCCGCTCGAGCGCAGATGGCCGGATTTCTGCGCGCGCTGGCGCATCACCTGGATCGCATTCATCACGTCGGTCGGGTCGTTGTAGTACGCCTGTCCGAGCGAGGTGGTCCAGGCCGGGTTCGACGCCATTTGCGACAGCACCGCGGGGAACGCGGTCAGTGCCTTGACGGACGGGTCCCACGGTTGCGCATCGGCGGCGCTCGCGAGCGCCTGGCCCTTCAACGACGGATTTTGCGTCACCCATGTATTGGCGGCCGCTATCTGGTCCGGATACGTTGCGCCCGCGAGCACCAGCGCGACCAGCTTGTCGGGGAACAGCGCGATCGGCGCGACCATCTGGTAGAGCTGGTCGGCACTCGGCGGCGTGTATGCGACGGGCGTCGACGCGGGCTGGGCCGCCGACGCGGCGCTCGCATCGCTGGCCGGCGCGGCGGTGCTGTTGTCGTCGTGCTTGCAGGCCGACAGGCCGAGCAGCGACACGATGACGGACGACGCGATCAGCGTCCTGACGGAGCGGTGTGCACGGGCGTGGTTCATGTTGTTCGTTCGATGTGGTGACAGCGTTGGCAGGCACGCGGGCCGGGCGATCGGCTCGAACACCATGTCGCGACCGTCCGCGCAGGTTCCGGTGGCATCGGCCGGAGCGGGCGGCTGGATCGTGTTCGCATGGTGGTTGTCCCGCGACGAATCGATACCTTTAGTTAAACGCACGATACGCGCGGAAGTTGTCGCGGCGTTGTGTAACAGTGTGTGTACCTTGCAGTCCGTAAGTGGACAGGCGGGCGCGCGGTAACCGACGTGAAAGTTGTTTGCGCAACGATTGCAAGGTTGGGGCGCAGGCGTGACGCTTGCTGCGCGAGGTGAGCGGGAACACGGCATGCAAAAAACCCGCGAAGGCTGCGAGGCCTGCGCGGGTTTATTCAACGCGGTTGAGTACGGCTGCGGCGCACGCGATGTGTTGCGCAACCGTACCCGGTTCGGTCAACGGCCCATCAGCGCGCGAAATCCGACGTGCTCTGGATGAACGCGTTCAGCTTCGAGATGTTCACGCTGCCGAAGCCCGTCGTCGCATCCCAGCCGGCCTTCGCCTTGTAGCCGTAAGTGCCGCTGCCGTTGTTGCCCGACGTGACGTCGTGCAGTAGCACCGCGTTGGTCGGGAAGTACTTGTAGATGCTCGACGCGGGGAACCCGAGCGCGTTGTTGTTGGCCGACTGCAGCCGCGCCCAGATGCCGGTGAAGATCGGCGCGGCGAGGCTCGTGCCGCCTTCGTTGTTCAGGTACCCCGAACCCCACAGCGTGTCAGACGTCTGGCCGTTCACGACGAGAATCGCACCCGTGCGCAGGTCGGCGTCGAAGCCGACGTCGGGCAGCGCGCGCTTGGTCGAGCCGGTGAGGGTCGACGACTGCCACGTCGGCGCGGCCTCGTACTTGCTGTACCCGCCGCCCGTCGACCACACGGTGCCCGGCTGCCAGCTCGGATCGTTCCAGACGATCTCGCTGTTGTACGCATTGGTCGACGTATTGGTGAACAGCGTCGTGCCGCCCACCGCGATCACGTACGGCGACGTGGCCGGCTCGCTCACCGTGTAGGTCGAGCGCGACGGCGTGCCGCTCGCGCATTCGTACGCGCCGTGGTCGCCGGTGGAAACGGAGAAGGTTTGCCCTTGCGCGACCGCCTGCTTGAAGATGGTGTCGTCGGTTGCCTGCGAGCCGGTGCTGTTCGCGGACGATTCGCACACGCCGAGCGACACGTTGATCACCTTCGCGACGTTGTCGGTCACGGCCTTGTTGTACGCGGCCGTGATCGCGGTGAGCGTCATCGACGGCGCGACGTAGAACACGACCTGCTTCACGCTGCCGCCGGCCGCGCCGACGATCGACTGGCTGTCGAGGTTCCATTCGACGGTGCCGTCGGTGTCGGTGTACGAACTGCCGGCCGGGCCCGTCTTCACGATGCTGCTGCTGATCGTGCCGAGGCCGTTGTTCGCGGCGAACGTATTGAGGTCGCTCACCGTCTGCGACAGGTCGCCTTCGGAGATGATGCCGACCGTGGTCTGCGAGGCCGTGGGCGTGCCGTCGCCGCCGTAGATCGACGAGAACTCGGTCGGATTGTGCGGCACCGCCGACGCGCCGGCCGGGATCGTCAGGTTGCTGGTGTTGCCTTGCGGCTTGCTGCCCGCGCCCGTATGCACGAGCTCGACGTTCTGCAGGCCGAGCACCGAGCCGACGACGTTGCCGATCGCGTTCGGCACTTGCGCGGCGTCGGTGTTCGCATAGACGCTGCGGCCGTTGCGCGTGAAGCGCTTGAGGGTCGTGCGGAACGCGGACTGGACGGTGCCCGCGGTGCCGGACGCGGAGACCAGCAGCCGGTTCGGCGCGACCACGATATTCACGAAGCCGGCCTTGCGCAGGTGGGCGACGACGGAGGCGACCTGCTGGTCGGTCGGCGCATATTGCGCGGCGAATTGCGCAGGCGTGAGGAACTGCCGGTAGTGCGGCGAGCCGGGCGTATGCAGGTCGCGCAGGTACTGGTCGAGCTGGGCTTCGTTGCGCAGGTTCAGCCCGAGCACGATGTCCACCGATTCGCCGGGCGCCATGTCGATCGCCGAGGCGGCAGCGGCTGCCGTGCTCGCCGCGGGCGCGCCGGCCGTACCGGCTTCGTTCTGCTGCACGAGCGGCAGGAAGCCCTTGGTGTGCGTTTCCGTCCAGCCGGCCGCGGGCGCGGCATGGGCGGTCGCCATGCCGAACGTCGCGGCTGCTGCGGCGGCGAATGCGAGTTTGACGACGCGAATGTGCTTTTGATTCTTGTTTGCAACCTGATTCATTTGAATTACCCCTCCGGTTGAACAACGAACGGCACGAACAACAACGGTCGACAGCGGTGCGGGTCATGCACCGCCGCTTTCTGTCGCATGCGGGCGGATGGCACGAACGCGACAGGGCCTTTCGCCCGATCCGGAAAGCGGTTTTTCTCCGGAGGCGAAATACGGAAAACGCGGTAACGGGAAAGCTGCGCCGCAGGGCGGGGCAGTCGCGCCGGAGTCGGCGCGGGCGGGATTGCTAGAGCAACAGCTTCGTTATCCTACTCATTTGATTCGATCCTTCGGCCCGCTGCCGGATGGCAGCCGTCCATTGAAATGCATCGGGATACTGCACGCGCCGGCGGGCGAACACATCATTCGGCGGCGCGTACTTCGGTG
>NZ_JACFYV010000193.1:0-12826 GCF_016759955.1 Burkholderia sp. KCJ3K979 | reverse complement strand
GGGCAGGAGGGCGGCTGCGGACAGCATGCCGGCGAGCATGCGCGCATGTGCGGGGCGCGCCAGCGCGAAATTGAAACGTTTGGCTCTCATGTTGAAACTTGATCCTCGTAGATAACCGTCGTGCCGGCGGTGGCGCCGGTCCGGCTGAGCCGGACCTTGTGTTTTTGTCTGACGGTTGCAGCAGGTTGCTGCGACGCGCCATGCACTGGGTAACGGCGTGCGCGGCGGCTTCTTGAGTGCGTTTCGCGAGAAAAACAGGGGGTGCCGCAAACGATTCCGTTGGTGCGTCGCAGCATGAACGCGCGTTTGGAACGATCGGCACAGACGGCGCGCACGAGCCCGCACGTGGCGTCGCCGGGCGAGCCGAATGGCGCGGGCCGGTTTGCGCGGCACGGAAAACATCTTTCAGGATCGAGCTCGGGCGGAAGGTTGCTTACGCTTGCCCTGATGTGACGCGAATATTGTCGGGCGTAGGATCGCGATTCGATCAACGTTTCATCAGGAGACATGCATGGATCGCCGTTTCCGTTGTCTCGCCGTCGCGCTGGCCTGTGCGCTGGCCGGCGCCGCGCACGCGCAGGCCCTTACCGGTACGCTGAAGAAGATCAAGGACACGGGCGTCGTGTCGCTGGGCATTCGCGAGTCGTCGGTGCCGTTCTCGTATTCGGACAACCAGCAGAAGAACATCGGCTACTCGCGGGACATCGCGTCGCGCGTCATCGACCAGTTGAAGACGGAGCTGAACCTGCCGAACCTCGCGGTGAAGGAAATCCCGATCACGTCGCAGAACCGCATTCCGCTATTGCAGAACGGGACGATCGACTTCGAATGCGGCTCGACGACGAATACGCTCGAACGGCAAAGGCAGGCCGCGTTCTCGAACAGTATCTTTCTGTACGGCATTCGTTTCAGCACGCGCAAGGATTCGGGCGTGAAGGACTTCGCGGACCTGGCCGGCAAGACGGTCGCGACGACGGCCGGTACGTCGGACGAGCGCCTGCTGCGCAAGCTCAACGAAGAGAAGGCGATGAACATGACGATCATCAGCGCGAAGGATCACGCCGAAGCGTTCATGAACGTCACGACCGGGCGCGCGGTGGCGTTCGTGATGGACGAGCCGCTGCTGTACGGCGAGATCGCGAAGGACCGCAACCCGGGGGCGTACACGGTCGCGGGCACGCCGCTCGTTCACGAAAACTATGCGTGCATGATGCGCAGGGACGATCCGGCGTTCAAGCGCGTCGTCGACGGCGTGATCGCGAAGATGCAGACCTCGGGTGCGGCCGAGAAGCTGTACGACCAGTGGTTCATGCAGCCGATTCCGCCGAAGGGTGTCAGCCTCAACTATCCGCTGTCGGCGGAGATGAAGCAGCTGTTCAAGAATCCGACGGATCAGGCGCAGTACTGAGCACCGCGTCGTGGCGATATCGCGCCACCCATGAAAAACCGCCGGCACATGCCGGCGGTTTCGCTTTGCGGCCCCGCCCGCTCGTGCGTCGAGCGTGCGCGTCAGGCCTTGATTTCGGGCCCGCGCGCGGCCGGCCGTGCCGGCGCCGCCGGGGCGGGAGCGGGTGCCATCGAACGCGCGGAAGGTTGCACCGGCACGATCACGACGACCGGTTCCGGCATGGCCCACGGCGCCATCGCGAACCCGACGGGCTGCGGCATCGGCATCGCGAATGCGTTGGCGAGCGCGATGTGCTGGAGCGCCATCATCTGCTGCTGCATCGCGACCATCTGGGCCTGCGCCGCCTGCATCCGGTACTGCGCAACCTGCATTTGCCGCAACGCTGCCGCGGGCGGCAGGCCGCCCGACGACGTCTGCATCTCGAAGCTCGCGCCGCCTTGCGGGCTGTGCCAGCGCCACGTGCTGACCTTCATCGGGCCGACGGCCGTCTGGACGACGCGCGTTTCGGCTTTCACGGGCACGGCCTGCCCGTCGACATTGACGAACATCGGTTGGGCGACGGCCGGCGCGCCGGCCTGCCCGGCCAGGGCGAACACGGGCGCCAGCGTCAGCGCGCCCGCCGCCATATACGAACGGAATCGCATCTTCGTATCTCCATCAAACGGGACTGATCGAATCAACAATGACGTGCGGCTCACGGAGTGAGCCATCCGAGACGATGCGGCCGTTGGCTTAAATCAACATTAAAACCGCCGCCGGCGGGCCCCGTCGGCGCATGTCGGAACGGGCCGCCATCGGCATTCAACCTCGCCCGTGCCAGGGGCATCCTGTCGCCCGGTGCAACAACAGGCACAATACGGAATTCGCCACCCCCGCACGCATGTTCGACATTCGAACATTGACGATGCGGCACTGCTGCCCGATCTCCTTCCCCAGTCGTCATGAACGCCACGCTCACTCCCGCGCGCGAGTCGAATTCGCCGCGCTTCCTGCTGTTCCTGATCTGCCTGTTCGCATCCGCCGGCCAGCTCGCGATCGACATCTACGTGCCCGCGCTGCCCGACATGGCCCGTTCGTTCGCGACCACGCCGCAGGCGATCCAGTCGAGCGTGTCCGGCTACATGGCGGCCTACGCGCTGGGCCAGCTGATCTTCGGGCCGATCGCCGACGCATACGGCCGCAAGCGCGTGCTCGCGTTCGGGCTCGTGATCTACACGATCGGCTGCCTGCTGTCGCTCGGCGCGCCGAACCTCGAGACGTTCGTGCTGGCGCGCTGCCTGCAGGGCTTCGGGATCGCGACCACCAACCTGCTGGCGAAGGCGATCATCACCGATTCGTTCTCCGGCCAGGCGTTGATGCACGCGTTCACGTACATGTCGATCGCGTGGGGGCTGGCGCCGATCATCGCGCCGGTGATCGGGGCGCACCTGCAGGAATGGTTCGGCTGGCGCGCTTGCCTGGTGTTCCTGCTGGTCTACTCGCTGGCGATGTGGGCGCTGCTGTGGCGCTACCGCGAAACCTTGCCGAAGCCGGTGCATCTCGAGCCGCGTACGCTGATGGCGAACGCGGGCAAGGTGCTGGCCAGCCCGGTGTTCCAGAGCTGCTTCCTCGCACAGGGGCTGTGCTACAGCATTCTGCTGGTGTTCAACATCGTCGGGCCGTTCATGGTGCAGACCACGCTGCACAAGCCGCCGACCTTCTTCGGTTATCTCGCGCTCGGCATCGGCCTCATGTATTTTCTCGGCGGCCTGTCGAACCGGATTCACGGCCGCGGGCTGCCGAGCGCCGAGCAACGGCTGCGGATCGGCGCGCGCGTGATGGCGGGCGCGTCGGTCGCGATGCTGGTGCTGGCGCTGACCGTCGGCCTGCGCGTGTGGACGCTCGCGACGCCGGTGCTTGTGATGGGTTTCTGCGCGGGCGCGATGTATCCGACGCTGATGGCCAAGGGCAATTCGCTGTTTCCGCATATCGCCGGCCTGACGAGCGCGATCCTCGGCTGTGCGCTGCTGCTCGTGTCGTCCGCGATGATGGGCCTCGCCGGCTTCGTGTCGATTCACGTGCTGACGCCGCTGGCGGTGTTCTTCGTCGCGTTGTCGTTCATCGTCGTGTGGATGGTGACGAAGCTGCTGCGGTATCTGTCGCGGCAGCAGGCGGCGCCGGTGGTGTGCGGGAGCGGGGAGGCGGCGTAAGCCGCCGGTCGACCGACTCATGAACCGGATTCTGCTGAAGCGCGTCGCCCGGTCCGACGCCGCCGACCTGATCGCTGCCAACCGCGCGAGCCGGAGCCATCATCTGCCGTGGGTCGATTCGTTCATCGACCAGGCCGGCTTCGATCAATGGTTCGCCCGCTGCCTGACGGGCCCGAACGTGGGATTCATCGCGCGCGAGCGGGCATCGGGCGCGGTGGTCGGCGTGGTGAATCTCAACGAGATCGTCGGCGGGGTGTTTCAGAGCGCTTATCTTGCGTACTACGGAATGGCGGAGTTCAGCCGCAAGGGGCTGATGACGGACGCGTTGCGGGCGGCGATCGACGTCGCGTTCGGCGAACTCGGGCTGCATCGGCTCGAAGCGAATATCCAGCCCGGCAATCATGCGTCGATCGCGCTGGTTCGGCGGCTCGGTTTCAGGCAAGAGGGATTCTCGCCGCGCTATCTGCGCATCGGCGGCGAATGGCGCGACCACGAGCGCTGGGCGCTGCTGGCCGACGACGCGCGCGAAGGCGGCGCCTGACGGTCGTTTCCCGTCCCGTCTCGCGGCGCTTACAGCGGATGCGCGGCGCCTGCCTGCTGCAACAGCGACACGGCAACCGGGTCCGGCAGCCCGTTCGAATCGACCGCCCCAGCCTTGGCCAGCGCGACGAGATCGGCATCGACGCCCGGTTGCCCGACCACGAACGAGGTGGTCAGGAATGCCGGCGCGGCGAGCGTGACCGCATAGCGCTGCTGCAGGTTCGTGACCACGGCCGATTGCGCGGCCTGCACGGTGTCCGGGCTATTCATGGCCCGCTGATAGCGCAGGCTGCCCTGGAAATTGCCGATCAGCCCGGCCGTGTTCGTCCCGAGTTGCGCCGCGAGATAGACGAGCATCAGCTCGGTCTCGGGCGTCGTGTTGAAGGTGCCGCCCGCATAGGCGAGCGAATGCAGGCTCGCGCTGCCCGACGCCACGATGATGACGCACGGCAGCGCCGCGTTGAGCGTCACACGGTAGTTGCCGCCGCCGTCCGTCAGCGTCGTTGCCGAGCCAACCGCGCAATTGACCGCCACCTGCGCGCTCGCGAGCGCGTCGCCCGTCGCGGCCGTGCCCGATAGCGAGACGGTTTGCGTGTTGTCGTTGAAGCATGCGTCGACGCCGAAGCACGCATCGCCGTTGCAGGCTTGGAGGGCGGCGAGCGTTGCGACGCACAACGCGCCCAGCGCGGGGCGGGTGAAGCGCGTAAGGCGAATGTTCATGGTCGCGGGCAATCCGAGAGAATGAGGCAACCGGGGCGCGTCGGGGATGCAGCGCTGCTGTCATTCTATGTCCTGAACCGCGGTGCTGCTCGCCCGTTCGGTGTGCCGTAGGCGGGGTACCGCCGGGCAGACGCGTTATGGGTGCGGGGGGCGGGCCGGCGCCATGACGTAAGCGAGCAACAGGCTCAGCAGGATGCTGAGCCCGAGCACGTGCCAATGGCTGGCGAGCAGCCGCTGGAAGTGCTCGCCCATGTCCGGCGTGATCCATCGGCAGGTCATGGGGTGCATGCGAGCCTGATGGCATTCCAGGATGCCGCCGTTTCGATACGCGTCCCACAGGCTGGCGGCGGCATACAGACCCAAGAAGAGCGGGATGATCTGTACGCCATGCCGAAGTAGTTTCCGCTCGGTTTCGGGTGTCATCGCTGTCGGTCGGGAATCGGCCTGCGTCGGTTCGTCGTCGGCGCCCGGATGCAGCGCGTGCCCGGTATTGTCGAACTAATTCACCCCGTCCACAACGATTTGCGGCTTGGCCGGTCCGGTTGAAGGATCGGGCGACTGCACTCGACTTTTCCGCCCAGCCGCCGAAAGCAAATATGCCCGGCCAGTCGGGCCGGCTCGCCCGCTCAGCGCTTGCGCGCGGCCGGCTTCGCGAACGCGCCGCGCACCTCGAAGCCGATCGCATCCGCGACGTTGCCGCGCGCGTCGACGAGTTCGAGCCGGTGCCGGCCCGGCCACGGCAGCCACGCGACGCGATCGGCATGGCCGATCACCTTGTCGTCGAGCCGCCACGCGAACTTCGTCGCGCGTCCGGCCGAGCGCTCGAACCAGATCCGCTGGTTCTTCGGCGGAATGTCCGGGTCGATCGCGAAGATCGTGCCGTCGGTCGGCGCGCCGATCGTCAGCGGCGCGCGCGCGCCGTCCTTGCCCGGCGTGACGGGCGCCGCGAGCCGGATCGTGTCGACCGCCGTGCCCGCGATGAACCACTCGTTGCGAGCCGGCTCGATATCGCGCTCGAACGCGATCCGGCGCGTCTCGACGCCGGCCGGCGCGCGCGGCGCACGGCTCGGCAGGTCGCGATGCAGGTAGCCGACGACGGCCGACCACACGGGCGACGCGCCCGTGACGCCCGACACGTCCCACATCGGCGAGCCGTCCGCATTGCCGACCCACACGCCGACCGTATAGCGCGACGTGAAGCCGACCGTCCAGTTGTCGCGCATGTCCTTGCTCGTGCCGGTCTTGACCGCGGAGAAGAAGCGCGTCGCGAGCGGGTTGTCGAAGCCGAACGTACGGACACGCGCATTGTTGTCGGACAGGATGTCGGTGACGACGAAGCTGGCCGCTTCGCTGAACACGCGCGTGCCCGCGTCCGGCCGCGCGGGCGCCGCTGCGCCGGATGCGGGCGCCGGTGCCGCGGCCGGCAGGTCGACGACCTTGCGTGCGACGCCGCCGTTCGCGAGCGCGCGGTAGGCGTTGGTCAGCGACAGCAGTGTGACGTCCGCACTGCCGAGCGCAAGGCTGAAACCGTAGTAATCGCCTTCCTGCGCGAGCGGCAGGCCGAGCGCGGTCAGCGTGCGCGCAAAACGGTGCGGCGTGACGAGCACGAGTGTGCGCACGGCCGGCACGTTCAGCGAGCCGCCGAGCGCGCTGCGCACGCTCACCCAGCCCTTGAAATCCTTGTCGTAGTTCTGCGGAATGTACAGGCCGCCGCCGGCGGCGAGGTTGATCGGCGCATCGTCGAGCAGCGACGCGGCGGTCAGCCGCTTCTCGTCGAGCGCCTGCGCATAGAGGAACGGCTTGAGCGTCGAGCCGGCCTGGCGCGGCGCGAGCACGGCATCGACGTCGCGCGCGCTCGACAGCGCCCCCGACGAGCCGACCCATGCGCGGATCTCGCCGGTCGCGTTGTCGATCACGACGACCGCGCCGTCCTGCACGTTGCGCCGGTGCGCGGGCGCGTTCAGTTCGGTCAGCGCGCGCATCAGCGTGTCGCGTGCGAAGCGCTGCAGCGGCGCATCGAGCGTCGTGCGGACCTGCGCGCCGGCCGCCGGCTTGACCTCGGCCGCGATGCGCCGCGCGAAGTGCGGGGCGAGTGCGGCGCCGTCGTCGCGTACGGTATTGGCTGGGCGCGCGACGACGAGCTGCACGTAGCCGTCGAGCGACGCGCACGCCTGCCCGGCCTGCATGTCGCGCAGGATTCGGCATGCGCGCTCGGCGATCTTCGCCGGGGCCGCGTTGGGTGCCCGCACGAGGGCGGCGGCGATCGCGGCCTCGCGCGAGTCGAGGCCCGACGGCGCCTTGCCGAACAGCACCTGCGACAGCGCGCCGAGCCCGATCGTCTCGCCGCGAAACGGCACCAGGTTCAGATAGGCCTCGAGGATCTGATCCTTGCGCCAGCTGCGTTCGAGCCACAGCGCGTTCACGGCCTGCGTGGCCTTCTGCGGCAGCGAGCGCTGGCCCGAGCGGCGCGGCGAATCGCCGAGCAGGCCCGCGAGCTGCATCGTGACGGTCGACGCGCCGCGCGTGCGCTCGTTCCACAGGTTGCCCCACGCGGCGCCGGCGATGCCGCGCCAGTCGACGCCGCTGTGTTCGTAGAAGCGCTTGTCCTCGGACACGACGATCGCTTCGCGGAACGCGGGCGATACGTCCGCGAGCGACACCCAGGCGCCGCGCCGTTCGGCGAGGTCGACACGCGTGCGCTGCAGCGGCGTGCCGTCGCGCGCGAGCAGCACCCAGTCGGAGCTGCGCCAGTTGCGGCGCACGTCGTCGTAGCCGGGCAGCGCATGCGCGACGAGCGGCGCGGCCAGCACGACGGCGGCGAATACGCGGCCGGCGAAACGCGCCGGCCGCGGCAAAGCCAGATCGATCATCACGTGCTCGTTACTTGCCCGCGTCGGCCGGCTTCACGGTCATCGGCGGGTTCGGCCACAGGCCGTACACGGACGGCGCATACAGTGCCTCGACGCGCGTCGGCGGCAGGCCGAACGTGCCGACGTTGTTCAGCCGTACCGTGTACTCCACCGAGAATTTGCCCTTCGGCAAATAGTCGTAGTACGCGCGATAGCCGTCGAAGTCGCGCTCGATGAACGCCGGCCACGCGCCGTCCGGCGTTTTCTCGCCCTGCGTCGCGGCTTCGGAATCGCGGCCGAGGCCCGACCCGAGGATCGTCGCACCGGCCGGGATCGGATCGTTGACGGCGACCCACGTCATGTCGCTCTGCGCATCGATGTCGAGATGCACGCGCACGACGTCGCCGCGCGTCAGCACGCCGTTGACGGCCGGCGACACGGGCGTGACGGTCTTCGTGATCCGGTAGCCGGCAGCAAACGGCGCACGCAGCGGCACGGCCGCGAGGCTTTCGACGGTCGCCCACGGGCGGCCGGTGCCGTCCTGCGTGACCGACAGCGTGGCCGGCCCCTGCGACGCACGCGGCCACGGCATCAGCACGCTGCGCGCGGTGGCCGCGCGGGTCGCGGGCGTGGCCGACGCCGACGGCGCTGCCGATGCGGGCGACTCGGCGGGCGCGGCCGATGCCGTCTGCGACCACGAGATCGAGCGCTCGTTGCCGCCGAGCGCAACCTTCGTCGCGCCGGCGACCGGCGTGCTCTCGTAGGTCCGCGAGAAGCGCTCGACCGCGAGCAGGCCGAGCGCGTTCGACGTCGTCGTCTGCCAGGCGCCCTGGCGTTGCAGCGCGAGCAGGCCGGCCGTCACGCGCGGCATTTCATCCTTCCATGCGGGGTCGCCCGCGAATTCCAGCGCGAGGCGTGCGGCGTTGGTCTCGTTGCTGGTCATCAGCCACCACAGGTCGTCGTCGCGCGCGGTCGAGAACACGAGCTGCGTGCCCTGGTACGTCAGGCGTGCCCGCAGGATCTGTTCGACCTGCGCGCGTTTTTCGTCGCGTTGCGGGATGTCCTTCACGCGCGTCAGGATCGCGTGATAGTCGATCACCGCCGACGTCGGCCACTGGTTCGGCGCGATCTCGATCGAACCGAGCATGCGGCCCTGCGCGGCGCCGTAGCGCGACAGCGCCTCGATCGCCGCGAGCTTGCGCAGGTCGCGATCCTGGCGCGGCGCCCACGCGTTGCGCTCGAGGCGGCCGTCGACGAAGCGCGCGAGCCCGGCTTCGAGCTGCGTGCGCAGGTCTTCCGGCAGCGCGAAGCGCGGATCGAGACGGCTGGCTTCGTCGGACACCACGAGGAGATACGACGACAGCGTCGGGCTGCCGTGGTGCGAATCGTCGGACGACGGCGGGAAGTAGCTCGCCAGGCCGTCGCTGTCGAGATAGACGGGCATCCGTGCGATCAGCGCCTGCCATTGCGCGGGGTCGCGCAGGCCGATCGCACGCGAGGTCTGCTGTTCGAGGCAGCGGTACGGATAGCGCTCGAACCAGCGCTTCACGCCGGGCAGCCCGTCGGCAAGCTTCGACTGCAGCGATACCGCGATGCCGCCGCGCGGCAGACCTTGCGCATTGTTCGCGGCGCCGGTCGGGGCCGCCACGGGCACCGTCAGCGTGCCGTCGACCTGCGCGAGCGTCGCCTGCTGCACCGTGACCGGCAGCGCGGGCACGACCTTCTGCGCGACGGCCAGCGCGTCGGATGCCCGCTTGCCGCCTTGCTCGGCCGCCTCGATGCGCCAGTTCAGCGCACCGGCCGCATCGAGCGCCTGCTCGGGCACCGTGATCGTCCACGCGACCTCGGTCGCCGCGTTCGCCGCCAGCGACACGGTTTGCGGTGCGACGTCGAGGCCCGTCACGCGCGGCGTCACGACGACCTGCATCGCGCGGTCGGTCGTGTTGCGCAGCGTGACCTGCGCACGGAACGCGTCGCCTTCGCGCACGAGCGGCGGCAGGCCGGAGATCAGTTGCAGATCCTGCGTGCTGCGGATCGACGTGCTGCCCGTGCCGAAGCGGTCGGGGCCGACCGCCGCGATCGCGACGATCCGGAAGCGCGTGAGCGCATCGTTCAGCGGCACCTCGACGGTTGCGCTGCCGTTCGCATCGAGCGTCACGCGCGGGTTCCACAGCAGCAGCGTGTCGAACAGCTCCCGGGTCGGCGCGCTGCCGCCTCCGCCGCCCGCCGGCACGGCCTTGCGGCCGAAGTGGCGGCGGCCGATGATTTCCATCTGCGCGGTGGCCGTTTCGACGCCGTACGCGCGCCGGCGCAGCATCGCGTCGAGCAGGTCCCAGCTGTTGTTCGGCATCAGTTCGAGCAGCGCCTCGTCGACGGCCGCGAGGGCGATCTGCGTGCCGGCCGGCGCCGGCTGGCCGTTCGGCAGCGTGACCTTCACGTGCGCCTGCGCCTTGCCGCGTACCGTGTAGCGGGTCGCGTCGGTCGTCACGGTCACGCCGAGGCGGTGAACGCCCGTGCCGACCTTGATCTCGCCGAGGCCATAGCGGAACGCGGGCTTCGACAGGTCGACGAACGCGGTCGGCGCTTCATAGTGGCGGCCTTCGCGCCAGAACGCGCGCGCCCATTCGACCGGCGCCTTCCAGCCCCACGTGAAGAGCGAGTACCACGGCACCTCGCGAATCCGGCCGCGCAGCGCGAGCACCGATACGTAGACGTTCGGCCCCCACGATTCGCCGACCTTCAGGTCGACGGTCGGGTTCTTGCCGTTCAGTTCGACGATGTGCGTTTCCATCACGCCGCCGCGCTCGACCGCAACCAGCGCGGTCGCGTAGCGGAACGGCATGCGCACCTGGAAGCGGGCCGTTTCGCCCGGTTCGTACGACGTTTTCTCGGGGATCACGTCGATCCGGTCGGTGTTGTCGCCGCCGAACCAGAGTTCGTCCTCGCGCGTGACCCATACCGACGTCGACGCATTCGACGTGCGGCCGTCGCCGTCCTTCGCGACCGCGATCAGCTGCACGTTGCCGGCCTGCTCGAGCGTCGCGTCGCAGGCCATGCGGCCCTTGTCGTCGGTCTTGCCCGAGCACAGCACGCCGAGGTCGCGCGTGTCGCTCTTGTTGTCGTACGCATAGAAGCCGCCGACCATCCGCTTGCGCGACGACGTCGTGATGCGCGCGACGCCCTTGATCTCGATCGGCACCGACGCGCGCGGCTTGCCCTGCAGGTCGACCGCCAGCGCCTGCACCGGCACGCGCTGGCCGACCGACACCCAGCGGCCGGCCTTGATGCCGGCCACCACCGCGGCCGGCCACAGGATCGTGTCGCCGCGAATCGTCTGCACTTCGCCGTTCGGGTCGGCGAACGTCGCCTCCAGCGCAATGCGCTTCGGCGCGTCGACGTCCGGCAGGCCCTTGAGCGTGACCGAGCCCGCGCCGTTGCGGTCGAGCGTCAGCGGCAGCTTGTCGGCGATCAGCTTGGTCGCGTCGGGATCGTTGCTCGACGCCGACGACGACGCGTTGTCGCCGTCCTGCGCATCGTCGTCGGCGTTGCCGTCGCTCGTGTCGGGGCGATACGGCGTGAAGCTGAAATCCTCGAAACGGTCCGCGAACGGCGGCGATGCCCATTTCATCAGCGCCGACACCTGCACCGGCAGATTCGATGCGCCGCCGCCCGACACGTAGTCGATCTGCACCGCGAGCGGCGCTTCCTTCACGGCGACGAGCGGGCTCTTCTGCGCGTCGCGCGCGCCGATCGAGCCTTTCAGCACCGGCAGGCGGAACGCCTCGACGCGGAAGCTGCCGCTGTAGTACGTGGCGGTCGGCGCATCGTCCGGGCCGCCTTCGAGCTCGACGCTGTATTCGCCGAGCTTCGCGGCGGCCGGCAGCGTGAACTGCGAATCCGCGCTGTGATCGGCTGCCCACGTGAGCGGCAGCTTGTAGGTCTGGCCCGTGCCGAGATGGCGGATCGCGACGCGCGTCGGGTATTGCGACGGGAACGCGAGGCTCTGCAGCGTCTCGGTGCGGATGAAATGCTTCATCGACACGGTTTCGCCGGCGCGCAGCAGCGTGCGGTCGAACACCGTATGTGCGCGCACGGTCGGCGCGCTGTCGGTGTCGGTCGGCACGTTGAAGCGCCACGATTCGATCCCGCGGTTCCAGCCCGAGCTGACGAACGCCATGTCGGGGCCCGTCTTCGGATCGTCGACGCGGGCCGACACGAAATAGTCGTTAAAGCGCTGTCCCGACGAGCTGCATTCGCGCTTCGGCTCGAACGGCCCGTCGATCTTCAGCAGGCCCTGCGCGTCGGTCTTGCCGGCCGCGATTTCGTCGCCGTTGCAATCCGATACGCGGATCTGCGCATTCGGCACCGGCTTGCCCTTGTCGAGCGTCGTGACCCACACGAGGTTGTTCTCGCGCCCCTGTTTCAGGTGCACGCCGAGGTTCGTGACCAGCACGGCGGTGCGCACGTACATGCTCGACGGCTTCGCGAGCAGCGAGCGGCCGAGCGCGGGCGACGCGAGTTCGAGCACGTAGAAGCCGGGCTTGTCGATCGGCACGCCGACTACTTCGAACGGACGCAGCGCCTTCGGATCGGCCTTCGGCAGCGTCAGCACCTGCGCGCCGGGCTCGCCCGCGAGCAGCGACAGCGAGCGCACGTCGATGCGGCGGTTCTTCGGCGCCGGCTGTTTTTCGCCGGCCTCGAGCGGCACGTAGACGGGGTGTTGCCCCTTGCGTTCCAGCAGCCCGGGAATCTGGTCGTCGATCGAGCCGGCCGTCATCGACCAGTTGTCGAAGCGGTCGACGGTGCGCATCCATTGACGGATCGCGGTGTCGTTCTCGACCTTCAGGTTCGCGAATTGCGCACCGCCCGCATTGAGGCCGGCGATATGCAGGTCGGCCTCGACGTTGCGCAGCGTGACGGGCACCAGCGCGGGCGTACCGGGTTCGGCGAAGCGCTCGACGATCCCGAAGGTGCCCGACGCGAATTTCGCGAGCGGCGGCATCGGTGCGGTGCGCGTCGCGAGCGGGAACAGGTCGGCGTTGGACAGCGGCCGGTCGGTCACGTCGTGCAGGCCCGACGGCAGCTCGACGGTCAGGGCGGCCTGCGCGGGCAGCGGCGGG
>NZ_JACFYV010000192.1:0-12846 GCF_016759955.1 Burkholderia sp. KCJ3K979 | reverse complement strand
CCGCAAGGACCTGCTCGCGAAGTACAAGCTGCAACCGCCGCGCAACTGGGACGATGTGCTGAAGATCGCGCAGACCGTCGGCGGTGCGGACAAGAGCGTGTCGGGCGTCGTGTTCCGCGGCACGAAGGGCAACCCGGTCGTCACGGGCTTCCTGCCGATCCTGTGGGCATACGGCGGCGACGTGTTCGACCGTGCCGGCAACGTGACGATCGATTCGCGCGAAGCGCAGGCCGCGCTGAAGACGTTCCTTGCGCTGAAGGCGTTCGCGCCGAAGGACGTCGACGTATACGGCGCGGCCGAAGTGCGCGACGCGCTGCAACGCGGCACGGCGGCGCAGTCGATCGAGGTGTGGCCCGCCTGGGTGCCGGCGCTCGATGACGCGAAGCAGTCGCGCGTGGTCGGGCAGATCGCGCTGCAGCCGCCGCCGGGACAGACCGCCGGCCCGGCGCCGATGCTCGGCATCTGGCAGATGGGTATCCCGAAGGACGCGCCGCACGCGAAGCTCGCGCAGGACTTCCTCGCTTACCTGACCGCACGCGATACGCAGACGCGCCTCGCCGGCATCGGCATTCCGCCGACCCGCCGCAGCGTGTTCAACGATCCGGCGCTGGTGCGCCAGTATCGCTGGTATCCCGATCAGCTGAAGGCGCTCGAGGCCGGCCGTGCGCGGCCGCGCGTGACGGACTGGCAGCAGGTCGAGAGCATTCTCGGCGATCAGCTTCAACTCGCGCTGACGGGGCAGGCCGCGCCCGACGCCGCGCTGCGCCAGGCACAGCAGAAGATCGCGCAGGCGACGGCCACGGCCGGCAAGTGATCGCGCACGTCAACGTCGGCCCGGTGGCCGGAGGCCGCGCATGAAAGCGTTCGGCCGCAGCCTGCCGTTCGTCGCGCTGCTCGGGCCCGCGCTGCTGGTGCTCGCCGCGCTCGCGCTGTATCCGGTCGCGCAGGTGCTGATCGACTCGTTCTGCCGGGTCGATTACTCGGCCAGCCGTCGCGCGTTCGCGGGGCTCGCGAACTATCGCGCGGTGCTGGGCGACGACGCGTTCGCGGCCGGCTTCGGCAACACGCTGCGCTTCACGATCGTCGCGTCGCTCGCCGAAGTCGCGCTCGGCTTTGGCCTCGCGCTACTGTTCGTGCGTGCGTTTCCGGGTCGCCGCATCGCGCTGCCGCTCGCGATCCTGCCGATGATGCTGTCCACGCTCGTGTGCTCGGCGATCTGGCGCAACTGGCTGAACTTCGACGGATTCCTGAACGCGCTGCTCGCGGCGTTCGGCATCGAAGGCGTGCGCTGGCTGTCCGATCCCCATCTCGCGCTGTGGTCGCTCGCGCTCGTCGACGTGTGGCAATGGACGCCGATGGCGTTCCTGATCGTGCTGGCCGGGCTGCAGTCGATCCCGCAGGAGCTGTACGAAGCCGCGCGCACCGACGGCGCGAGCGAGTGGCAGTGCCTGCGCGACATCACGCTGCCGCTCGCGGCGCCGCAGATCGGCCTCGCGCTGCTGCTGCGCTCGATCGACACGTTCAAGCTGTTCGACAAGGTCTATGCGCTGACGGGCGGCGGTCCCGGCAACGCGACGCAGACGCTGTCGACCTATATCTACGACACGGGCTTCCGCTTCTTCAACGTCGGGCCGGCGAGCGCCGCGTCGGTGCTGATGCTCGCGGCGTCCGCGCTGCTGGTCTCGGGGTACGTATGGCAGACGGTTCGCAAGCGGCGCGCATGACGACGCGATCCGCGGGTATCCCGCGCATCCGCACGGGCGTCGCATTCAATCACGCGATGCCGTGGGCGCTGCGTGTCGTCGCGCTCGCGCTGTTGCTGCTGCCGTGCCTGTGGATGGCCGGCGCGGCCTTCATGCCGACGCTCGAACGCCTCGATCATCCGTTGCGGATCTGGCCGGCCGCGCCGACCTTCGAGCATTTCGCGTCGGTGTGGTCGAACGGGATCGGCGCGCCGCTGTTCAATTCGCTGCTGGTCGGCTTCGGCACGACGCTGCTCGCGCTGGCGCTCGCGTTTCCGGCTGCCTACGCGCTCGTGCGGCTGCGGTTTCCGGCGCGGCTCGACCTGCTGTTCCTGGTGCTCGTGCTGGCGTTGAAGCTGATGCCGCCGATCACGATCGCGGTGCCGCTGTTCGCGCTCGCGAAGCGGCTGCACCTGCTCGATTCGACGCTCGGCCTGATGCTCGCGTATCAGATCTACGCATTGCCGATGGCGATCTGGATGCTGCTCGCGTTCGTGCGCGACGTCCCGATCGAATACGAGGAAGCCGCGTGCATCGACGGCGCGGGGCTCGCGCGGCGGCTCGTGCAGATCGTGCTGCCGCTGTGCGCGCCGGGGCTGATCGCGACCGCGATCTTCGTGTTCATCGCCGCATGGAACGAATTCCTGATCGCGCTGCTGTTCGTGTCGACGCCGAGCCGCTTCACGCTGCCGCTCGCGATCGCCGGCTACGTGACGGAGAACGGCATCGACTGGGGCGACCTGATGAGCGCGGGGCTGATGGCGTCGCTGCCGACGCTCGCGGTGGCCGGTTATGTGCAGCGCTATCTGTTGCGCGGCTTCGCGGGCGGGCTGAAGTGACCCGCGGCTTGGCCGCGCTCCGTCCTATGTCGTCACGCGCAACTGTCCCGCACCACCTGCGTGACCGGCACGACGCGCGTACGCGACGGGCCGTCGAACGTCTGCATCCGGTCGGCGAGCAGGTCGATCGCCGCATGCGCGAAGCCGCGCGTGTCCTGTCGCAGCGTCGTGAGCCGATACGCATCGTATTCGGCGGCGGGGATATCGTCGAAGCCGATCACGCGCAGGTCGTCCGGCACGCGCAAGCCGAATTCGCCACGCGCGACGTCGATCACGCCGAGCGCGAGCAGGTCGGACGAGCAGAACACACCGTCGGGCCGCTCGCGCGCCGCGAACAGTTGCCGTGCTGCATCGATTCCGCTGGCATGCGTGTCGGACGGTGTGTCGATCATCTGCGCGAGCGTCGCGTCGAATGCGTCGCGTTGCCCGATCGCCTGCTCGAACGCCGTGGCGCGCGACCGCGCGCTGTAGCTCGCGCCACGCGGGCCGACGAACGCAAGCCGGCGCGCGCCGGCCCGCACCAGCCGCTGCGCGGCGTGGGTGGCGCCCGCCGCGTTGTCGCTGACGACCACATCGGCGCCCGGCAGGTTCGCTTCGCGGTTGATCATCACGACCGGAATCCGGTGTTCGAGATATTGCTGCGCGACCGACAGCGGCGGCGACGCGGACGTCATCACGAGGCCCGCTATCCGGTAGCTGAGCAGTTGTTCGAGCGATTGCCGGACCTGGCGCGGATCTTCCGCATTGGTCACGAGCGGCGTGAGCGCGCGCTGGCCGAGCGCGGCCATCAGGTCCGACAGCAGCCGCGCGCGGAACGGGTTCTCGAATCCGGCCGTCACGACGCCGATCATGCTGCTGCGCTGCGTGATCATGTCGCGCGCGATCAGGTTGACCTGGTAGCCCAGCGCACGCGCGGCGACCATCACGCGCTCGCGCGTTTGCGGCGCGATGCTTGCCGTCGGCGAGAACGCGCGCGACACTGCAGAGCGCGAGACGCCGGCCCGCGCCGCGACATCCGACGCCGTCACCCACGGTTTTCTTTCCTTGTCATTCATCGATTCATGATCCCTTCGAGCCACGATACGTGCATGCCGCCTGCCGACTGGATGTCGGCGCTCGACGACGCGCGGCCGCTGCATACGCTGACCCTACCGGGCAGCCATGACACCTGTGCGTATACGGTCGACGATTCGCTGGTGCGCACGCAGCGTGCGCCGCTCGACGCGCAGCTCGCGCATGGCGTGCGGCTGCTCGACATCCGTTGCCGGCACGTGCGCGATGCGTTCGACATCCATCACGGCGGCATCGCGCTCGGCATGACGTTCGACGACGTGCTGGCAACGTGTACGCAGTTTCTCGATGCGCATCCGCGCGAATGCATCGTGATGTCGGTGAAGGACGAGTGGCCGGCGCATGCCTGCACGCGCGGTTTCGATGCGACGTTCGACGCGCATCGCGCGCGGCATCTACGACTGCGCTGGCATGCCGGCGGCACGCTGCCGACACTCGGCGACGTGCGCGGCACGGTCGTGCTGCTGCGGCGCTTTCGCAGCGGCCGGCCGCTCGGCATCGACCTGACCGCGTGGCCCGACAACGCGACGTTCACGATCGACCATCCGGACGGCGCGTTCGTCATTCAGGATGAATACCGCGTGCCGGTGGCCGCGTCGATCGCATGGAAGTGGCGCGCGATCGACGCGTTGCTGATGCACCTGCCGCTGCCGGATAGCGGCAGATGGGCGCTCAATTTCTGCAGCGGCACGGGAATGGGCGCGAATCCGTCGGTGGTCGCACACGGCGATGGCCGCGTGCCGGGCATTCATGCGCGGCTGGCCGAGCGCTTGCGCGAGCAGCCCGGCCCGTACGGCGCGATGCTGCTCGATTTCTGCGATGACGACGACTGGGCGCTGGTGCGCGCGCTGATCGAATGCAACGCTCACACGCCGGAGCAGGGCGCCTGGCGCAAGGCGTTTCGCTGTTAGTCAGCGAAGATTCGCGTTGAAGAACGCGAGTGCTTTCGCGTCGAGCGATGCGTGGAACGCGGTGCGATCGAATCCCTTGGCGTCCGTGCAGATGTCGGGCGCGTCGTGGGCCAACTGCTCGGGGCACGGCGCGAGAAACGCAAAATGCGCTGAATTCGGCACGACGTGGAATTCGGGTCGTTGCGGCAGCAGCGCGGCCAGCGCGGGCGCCGTATCCGGCGTCACGCCGTCGCCGCCTGCCTCGGATGCCCAGAGCTGGATCGGCGCGCGGACGTTCTTCAGCGTGTCGGCGGTCGGGAATTCGTCGAGTGGATCGGCCAGCACGTAGGCCTTGATACGCGGGTCGTGCGTCAGCGGCGCCTTCGGCAGGTCGCCGGCCAGGATTTGCTTGCAGATCGGCCAGGCCGGGTCGGGGCAGGCGACCGGCGCGTGCGCGAAATCCGGATTGCCGCCGGCCAGCACGAGACCCGTATAGCCGCCGCGCGAAAAGCCGAAGAAGCCGATGCGTGCCGGGTCGATGTGCGCGGCATCCGGCGCGTGACCGAGCATGTAGTCGACCAGGCGCTTGATGTCGGCCGGGCGCTCGACGAATTCCTGCAGATCGGCCGCGCGGCTCATGTCGGAGAACGTGTCGCCCGGATGGTTGATCGCCGCGACGACGTACCCCGCATCGGCGAGCGTTTCGGCCAGATCGTGGTGGCCGAGGAACGAGCCGCCATGGCCGTGCGAGATCACGACGAGCGGCAGCTTGTCGCCGGCGGTTGGACAGTCTCGACGTCCTTTCAGTGTGTAAGGGCCGACCGTGAGCGATTGCGTGGCGTCCGCGCATGGCGTCCAGACCATCGCGCGCAACTCGGGGCCGGCCGCGTCGGCAGGAATCCGAAGAAACTTGACGCCCGCCGCATGCGCGACCGTGGCGGACAGGCAGAGCAGGGCAGCCAGCAGCCGGTTTTTCATGTCGATTCCCGAGGCAAGGGGCGCGGCGGGCCGCCGTAGCGACTCACCCGATCGTTCGAAACGTCTGAGGTTTCGATTATAGTGACCGCCGTTCCCGACTGCCGCCCTGAATTGCCGTCATGCCTGCACCGATCCTGATTCGCCCCGCCACGCGGGAAGACGCGGCCGCGATGGCCGCCGTGGAAGTCGCCGCCGCGCAGCGTTTTCGCGAGATCGGCATGGCCGACATCGCCGACGGCGAGCCGACCGATGCGGCCGCCGTGCTCGTGCGGATCGACGACGGTCGCGCCTATGTGGCGGTCGATCCGCAAGGCACGTGCGTCGGGTTCGCGTTCTACCGGCTGCTCGATGCGCAGCGGCTGTATCTGGAGGAACTGGATGTCGCGCCGTCGCACGCAGGGCAGCGGATCGGCGCGCGTCTCATCGAACAGGTGATCGCGCGCGCGGCGCGGGAGCACGTCGAGCAGGTGGTGCTGTCGACGTTCCGTGACGCGCCGTGGAATGCACCGTACTACGCGCGCCTCGGTTTCCGGATCATCGACGATACGGCACTCGACGACGCGCTGCGCGCAATCCGCGCGCACCACGTCGCGCTCGGTCTCGACGAAACGCGGCGCGTGTTCATGCGACGCGCTGTGGTGGCCTGATGCGCGGTGCGGACCGATTCCGGCGTAGTCAGCGCCGCGTGCCGCTCCCGAACGAACGCGACGCGAACGCGGCTTCGATGTACGCGAGGAAATCCGTCGCGGGGCGCGTCAGTTGCAGGCCGGGCGGCGTGAGCCGGTAGAGCTGCAGCGGTGGCGGCGACAGCGGCAGCGGGAGCGGCGTGAGCGCCTGGCCGAACACGGTTTCCGACAGCGAATGCCGGGTCCACGAGAAGATCGCATCCGTCGTGAGCAGCAGGCTGTAGAACAGCGCATACGACGTGCAGCGCGTGATGCAGCGCGGCGCCGGCAGGCCGGCGTGCGCATGGAGGTCGCGAATGTGCGCCGGAAAATTGTCGCTCGGATCGGTGTGGACCCACTCGGCATCGCGTAGCGCGTCCAGCGATGTCGCACCGGCGAAACGCCCGTTCTCGCGGGTGACGAACGCGGTGTCGAAGGTGCGGATCGGCTTCACGTCGGCGGACTCGGCGACCTCGCCGGTGATGGCCGCGAACGCCAGATCGAGGGTCCGGCTGTGCAATTGCTCGGTCAACTGGTTGAACGACAGTTCGCGCAGTTCGCACTCGACATGCGGCCAGTGGCGCCGAAATTCGGCATAGGCGTGCGCGAACCCCGTAACCGCGACGATCGGCGTGAAGCCGAGCACCAGCCTGCCTTCGCGCAGCCCTTTCAGATGCGCGATGTCGTCGCGCGCCCGCTCGAGCTCCCGAACGACCGCATGCGCGCGGCCGAGCAATACGTCGCCTTCCGGCGTCGGCACGACACCCCACGGCTTGCGTTCGAGAAGCGCCACGCCGAATTCGCCTTCCAGTTCCTGAATCGCCTTGCTGACGGCCGGCTGGCTGACGTGCAGCGTTTTCGCGGCAGCCTTGATGCTGCCCGCCGTGGCCACCGCGACCAGCGCGCGCAATTGGTGGGTTTTCATGATGCGGAGGATATAACCAAATCTTATCCGTATCAAAATTGATGTGTTTTTTGACCCGATGCGTCTCTCCATACTGGCCTGCAACGGTTGCGATGCAGCCGATCCAATGGAGCCAGACATGACGCAGGACCTTGCCCCGACGCTCGCGGCGATCCGTGAAGCCGCCCCCCGTTTCGTCGCGATTCGACGCGACATCCACGCCCACCCGGAACTCGGGTTTGCCGAAACACGCACCGCGCGGATCGTCGCCGCCCAATTGGCGGAGTGGGGCTACGACGTGACGACCGGCATCGGTGGCACCGGCGTGGTCGGCCGGTTGCGGCGCGGTACGTCGTCGCGCACGCTCGGCTTGCGCGCCGACATGGACGCGTTGCCGATCCGGGAAGAAACGGGCCTGCCCCATGCGAGCACGGTTGCCGGGACGATGCACGCCTGCGGTCACGACGGCCATACCGCGATCCTGCTGGCGGCCGCCCACCATCTGGCCGCACAGGGGCGCTTCGACGGCACGCTGAACGTGATCTTTCAGCCCGCGGAGGAAGGACTCGGCGGCGCGAGGCGAATGATCGAGGAGGGCCTGTTCGAGCGATTTCCCTGCGAGCGCGTCTATGCGCTGCACAACGCGCCGGGCGTACCGGTCGGTCATTTCGCGTTGCGCTACGGCGCGATGATGGCGTCGTCCGATTCGGTAACGATCACCGTGACGGGCAAGGGCGGGCACGGCGCGATGCCACAGCACGCGAGCGATCCGATCGTGGCGGCGGCGAACATCGTGACCGCGCTGCAATCGATCGTCGCCCGCAACATCGATCCCGCCAAGGCGGCAGTGGTGACCGTCGGTACGTTCCATGCCGGCACGGCCCCGAACGTGATTCCGGAGACCGCGACGCTGCAACTGTCGGTCCGCTCGCTCGACGCGGCCACGCGCGACGAGGTCGAGGCGCGGATTCGCCGGATCGCCGACGCGCAGGCGCGGGCCTACGGGACCGTTGCGCAGGTCGACTATCAAGCCATCTCGCGCGTGGTCGTCAACGATGCCGCCGCCGCGGATCTCGCGGTCGAGACGATCACGGCGCTGGCCGGCGCCGGTGGGCTCACGCTGCTTGCCGACGGTGTGATGGGCAGCGAGGATTTTTCGTGGATGACGGAACGCGTGCCGGGTTGCTACGTGATGCTCGGCAACGGACTCGATTCGCACGGCGGCTGCTCGGTTCACAACCCGGGCTACGACTTCAATGACGACGCGCTCGGCTGGGGCGCCGCCTATTTCGTCGGCATCGTGGAACGCTTCCTGGGCACGGCCTGACGAGCGCGTCCGCCAAGCGCGGCAATTCGGAATTTTCTCTCTGAAAATAAGGAAAACGAATGAAGAAGAGGCTGACATGGGGCGCTGCGTGCCTGGCGCTGGGCGCCGGAAGTGCCTGCGCGGTGCCGTATCAGGACGTACTGCTTGCGGCGGTGCCGGAGTTCAACGGCGGATTGAAGGAGGGCGTGGCGCTGTACGGCTCGGTCGACATGGGGATCAACTACCAGTCGGTGGGTGGACGGTCGACGTGGCAGACCCAGAGCGGCGGCGAGTGGACGTCGAAATTCGGCTTCTTCGGGCGCGAGAATCTCGGCGGCGGGTGGCGCGCCGAATTCAATCTCGAAAGCGGTTTTCTCGCGAACAACGGCGCGCAGCAGGATACGCAATCGTTCTTTAACCGGCAGTCGTGGATCGGCCTGATGTCCGACCGCTATGGCCGGCTGCGGCTCGGCAAGCAGATCGGCACGGGGCTGCCGCTGTTCATCGACGTGTTCGGCACCGTGGGCACCAATTCGGTGTACACGTGGCTTGGCGCGGCCGCCGTGCAGACGGCGCGCGGCGTCGGCTACAACAGCGACCTCGGACCGGGCGCGACACAACTGCCGGCGCGCGTCGACAACGCGATCACCTATCGGACGCCGATCGTGGCCGGCACCACGACGCTGATGCTGATGTACGCGCCCAGCAACGTCGCGGGGCGCGCGCCGGCCGCGTCCGCGCAGGGCGCGCTGCTGCAGTGGTACAACGGCACGACCTATCTGGCGGCGAGCTACAACCAGGTGTGGGGCGTCAACGGGGCGAGCACGGTACGCAACGACCTGTACGGGCTTGGCGCCGTCTACGACACCGGGCGGCTCGTGCTGTCCGCGTCGTTCAATCAATATGCGCCGAAACTTGCCGGCGACGGGATCGCACGCGTGTACACCCTCGGCACGATCGTGCCGTTCGGCGTGAATGCGGTTCGCGCGTCGATCGTCTATCGCGATACGTCGGGCGTGCGCGATGCCGCCGGCCGGCCGGCGAAGGATTCGGCGCTCGGCGTCATGCTCGGCTACGACTACCTGTTGTCCAAACGTACCGGCCTCTACGCGCGGACGGGGTTCATCCGCAATTACGGGATGTCGACCGTTCTGCTGAACGGCAATCCGTTGCCGACCGAGCCCGGCGGCACGACGCCGCGCACCGGCATGACGCCCGTGACGATGTCGCTCGGCATGTATCACAACTTCTGAACGAGGGCATCGGATGAGCACCTTGAATCGCGCGGCTGCCGCGCAGACCATCGACGCGCGACGCGCGATGCGGCGGACCGTCGCCGCGGCTGCACTCGGCAACGGACTCGAATTCTTCGACTTCACCGTATATAGCTTCTTTGCTGTACTGATCGGTCGGCTGTTCTTTCCGGCGTCCAGCGATGCGGGTGCGTTGATGCTGTCGCTCGCGACCTTCGGCGTCGGTTTCGTCGCACGGCCGCTCGGCGGCGTCGCGATCGGCGCGTATGCGGACCGCGTCGGGCGCAAGCCCGCGCTGGTGCTGACCGTTGCGCTGATGGCGCTCGGCACCGGCATCATCGGATTCGCGCCGACCTACGCGCAGATCGGCATCGCGGCGCCGCTGCTGATCGTGATCGGCCGACTGCTGCAGGGTTTTTCGGCAGGGGGCGAGGTCGGGGCCGCGACGACGTTGCTGATGGAGTCGGGCGGCGCCCGCCGGAGCGGCGAACTGGTGAGTTGGCAGATGGCCAGCCAGGGCGGTGCGGCGCTCGCCGGCGCGCTCGTCGCGTTGACGTTGTCCCGCTGGCTGCCGTCCGATGCGCTGCAAGGCTGGGGTTGGCGTGTACCGTTCGTGCTCGGCCTGCTGATCGGGCCGGTCGGGTTTTATCTGAGACGCCATCTCGACGACACGCTGCCGCATCCGGCAGCCGGCGCGCCGCGTGTCAGCCGTCGCATTCCCTGGCGGCAGGTCGCGGCCGGCACGTTACTCGTGATCGGCGGCACGTCGACGATGTATACGATCGTGTTTTTCCTGCCGTCGTTCCTGACGCTGACGCTCGGCATGCCGGCTTCCGTCGCGTTGCTGTCCGGTTGCACGGCGGGCGCGGTGATGCTGGTCGGCTCGCCGTTCGCGGGCCGGTTCGCGGACCGCCTGCGTCGCCGCAAGCCGATGCTGCGAACGGTGTGCGCGATCTCGACGGCGCTGGTGCTACCGGCGTTTCATGCGATGCGCACGTGGCCGTCGGTCGTCACCGTGCTGGCGGTCGTGGTCGTGCTGATCGGCCTGATGACGCTGTCGAGCCCCGCGGGCTTCGTGATGATTCTCGAAGCCTTGCGACCGGAAGTCCGTGCGACGTCGCTCGGGATGATCTATGCGCTGGGCGTGACGATTTTCGGCGGTTTCGCGCAGTTGATCGTCAGCGCGCTGTGGCGGGCGACGGGCAGCTTCTATGCGCCGGCCTGGTACGTGCTCGCCGGCTGGTTGGCCAGTCTCGTCGGTCTGGCGTTGTTTCGCGAGGAAACGGCACGCTGACGCGGCGTGCCCAGGCGACGAGAAGGGCGCGGCGCCCCGTGCGCCGCGCGTGTCGTCTACCGTCAGGCCGCGTCGCTCAGCGCCGGGTAGTCGGTGTAGCCCGTTTCGCCTTCCGCGTAGAACGTCTCCGGTACCGGCTTGTTGAGCGGCGCGCCGATTTCGAGGCGGCGCGGCAGGTCCGGGTTCGCGATGAACAGCTTGCCCCACGCGATCGCGTCGGCGCTGCCGTTCGCGAGCGCGGCCTGCGCGGTGTCGAGCGTGAACTGCTCGTTCGCGATCAGCGGGCCGCCGAACGCTTCCTTCAGGCGCGGGCTCAACTGGTCGCCCGAATACGATTCACGCGTGAAGATGAACGCGATCTTGCGGCGGCCGAGTTCGCGCGCGACATAACCGAACGTTGCCGCCGGATCGGAGTCGCCCATCGTATGCGCGTCGCCGCGTGGTGCGAGGTGCACGCCGACCCGGCCCGCGCCCCACACGTCGATCGCCGCGTCGACCACTTCGAGCAGCAGGCGCGCGCGATTCTCGATCGGGCCGCCGTACGCGTCGGTGCGGCGATTGGTGCTGTCCTGCAGGAACTGGTCGAGCAGGTAGCCGTTCGCGCCGTGAATCTCGACGCCGTCGAAGCCCGCAGCCTTCGCGTTTTCTGCACCCTTGCGGTATGCGGCGACGATGCCCGGAATTTCGTCGAGTTCGAGGGCGCGCGGCGTCACGAACGGGCGCGGCGGGCGCACGAGGCTCACGTTGCCGCCCGCGGCGATCGCGCTCGGCGCGACCGGCAGGTCGCCGTTCAGGAACATCGGATCGGAGATCCGGCCGACGTGCCAGAGTTGCAGCACGATGCGCCCGCCGGCCGCGTGCACGGCTTGCGTGATCTGCTTCCAGCCTTCGACCTGCTCGTCGGACCAGATGCCCGGCGTGTCGGCATAGCCGACGCCTTGCGGCGTGACCGACGTCGCTTCGGTAATGATCAGGCCGGCCGACGCGCGCTCGGCGTAGTAGCGCGCCATCAGTGCGTTCGGCACGCGCGCCGCGCCTGCACGGGAGCGGGTGAGCGGCGCCATCACGATGCGGTTCGGCAGGGTCAGGTCGCCGAGGGTAACGGGATCGAACAGCGTGGGCATGGCAGATAACCTCTTCACGAAAGGCGGGGGAGCCGTCGCGTCATGTGCGATGGCGCCCCGCATGGCCGGTTCGGCCGTTGGCTAGAGTTCGCGGCGCAGGGCGTCGAGAAATGCGTCGATGACGGCCTCGTTGCGCTGGAAGAACGCCCATTGGCCGATCCGCGTCGACGTCACGAGCCCCGCGCGCTGGAGTGTCGCGAGGTGCGCGGAGACGGTCGACTGCGATAGCCCGCAGCGCGCGTCGATCTGGCCCGCGCAGACGCCGTGTTCGTACGGCAGCGTCTGCTGCGGGAAATGCTCGCCGGGCGTTTTCAGCCAGACGAGGATTTCCCGGCGCACGGGGTTCGAGAGCGCTTTCAGGATCGCGTCGATGTCGAGTTCGGTCGGCATGGAAAGGCTGGGTGTTCGGTCAGGCAAACGGGTATCGTCGATAGGCGAATCTTATATCGGATTTTTGCGATATGTTTGAAAGCACTGCCGGCAATGGGGTTGATAGCTTGTGCTGATCGGGGCCGGATGGGTGCCGGACGACACGCCTTCCCCGCAGCCGCCGGTCTCACGTCGTTGTGTCGACGATCTCGTCCCGCCGCAGCGCGTAACATACGCGGCATTGTTCGTTGTGTTTACGGAGTCCTTTCATGTCCGTTCGGGCCGTCATATTCGATTTCGACCTGACGCTGGCGGATTCGTCCGCCGCGATCATCGAATGCACCGAGTACGCATTGCATCAGCTGGGCGCCACCGGTCCGACGCCCGCGCAGATCCGCGCAGTAATCGGGC
>NZ_JACFYV010000191.1:0-13043 GCF_016759955.1 Burkholderia sp. KCJ3K979 | reverse complement strand
CGCGTGCTGATCGCGCAGCGCGGCCTCGAGCCGATCGCGCGCTTCGAGCGCGGCGACGCGTTCGACGAGACGTCGCTCGCGACGCTCGAGCCGCGGCCGACGCTGGCGATCGTGTCGGGCCTGTACGAGCTGTTCGGCGAGAACGCGCTGATCGAGCGCTCGCTGCGCGGGCTCGCGCAGGCCGTGCCGCCGGGCGGCTATCTGGTCTATACGGGGCAGCCGTGGCATCCGCAGCTCGAATTCATCGCGCGTGCGCTGAACAATCATCGCGGCGAGTCGACCTGGGTGATGCGTCGCCGTTCGCAGGCTGAAATGGACGAGCTCGTCGCGCGGGCGGGGTTCCGCAAGCTCGACCAGCGGATCGACGAGATGGGCATCTTCACGGTGAGCCTCGCGCAGCGGGTCGACGCGTCATGAGCGTGCTCGGCGGCGGCGCGGGCGCGGAGGCGAGTGACGGGCTGGCCGAACCGGCGGCCGGCGCGCGCGACGCGTCGTTCGTGCTGCGCCTGGGCTGGCTCGCGGCGATGGGCGCCGTGTTCTTCTCGACGTACGGCTTCGCGAACTGGCTCGCCGCGCGCCGCGCCGCGGTGCCAACCTTCGCGTTCGGCTGGGAGCATGCGATCCCGTTCGTGCCGTGGACGATCGTGCCGTACTGGTCGATCGACCTGCTGTATGCGCTGTCGTTCTTCTTCTGGACGCGCCGCGACGATCTGCTCGATCACGTGAAGCGGCTGCTGACCGTGCAGTTGGTGTCGGTTGCGTGCTTCATCGCGTGGCCGTTGCGCTTCGGCTTCGAGCGGCCCGACGCGGGCGGCATGGCCGGTGCGCTGTTCACGCTGCTGATGGGCTTCGACAAGCCGTTCAACCAGGCGCCGTCGCTGCATATCGGGTTGCTCGTCGTGCTGTGGGCCGTCTATGCAAGGCATCTGCGCGGCACGTTCGTGCGCGTCGTGCTGCATCTGTGGTTCGCGGCGATCGGCGTGTCGGTGCTGACGACTTACCAGCATCACGCGATCGACGTGCCGACCGGGGCGGCCGTCGGCTGTCTCGCGCTATTCCTGTTTCCGCTGCGCGATGCCGCGGGCCGGCTGCCGGGCGCCGATGCGTCGCCGTCCGCGGCCGCTCGCGCGCTCGCGCGCCGCTATGCGTTCGGCGCCGCGCTGGTCGCACTCGTGGCGCTGGCGTGCGTGCCGCGCGCGCCGGGCTGGGCGCTGGCGGCTGGGTGGGTCGCACTGGCGCTCGCCTGCGTTGCGTGGGCCTATCGGCGCGGCGCGCCCGGCGCGTTCCAGAAGGATGCGCACGGGCGGTTTCCGGTCTTCGTCGGCTGGCTGCTCGCGCCGACGATCGCCGGCGCATTCGTCAATTCGCGGCTGTGGACGCGCCGGCAGCCCGCGCCGGTGCGGATCGACGAGCGCGTGTCGATCGGCCGGACGCCGACCACGCGCGACATCCGGCGCCACGGCTTCACCGCGCTGGTCGACCTGACCGCCGAGATGCCGCGTTGGGCGGCGGCCGGCGCATCGCTCGCGTATGCGTCGGTGCCTCAGCTCGATCTCGTCGCACCGACGGCGGTGCAGCTCGCGCAGGCCGTCGCGGCGCTCGAACGCCTGCACGGCGAAGGGCGCGACGTGCTGGTCTGCTGTGCGCTCGGCTACGGGCGCAGCGTGCTGTGCGCGGCCGCGTGGGTCGCCGCGCGGCGCGGGTTGACCGATGCGCGCGACGCGCTGGCCGCGGTGCGTGCGGTGCGGCCGCACGCGGTATGGTCGGATGAAAGCGTGGCCGTGCTGCAGCAGTGGATCGATCGCCGGCGCGACGCGGGGCAGCGGTGATGCGCGATCCGTCCGCTCCGTTCAGGATTGCCGCCGCACGCGGCGCGCTCGATGCGGGCGCATGGGCGCTCGCGGCAGCGCTGGTCGCGGCTGGCGCAGGCGGGTGGCTCGCGGCGGGCTGGGCGGCGCCGACGCTTGCCCGCGCGCTGCTGGCCGTCGTCAGCACGGGGTCGGGGATCGCGGCGCTGTGGTACGCGGTGCGCATCGCGATCGATCGGCGGCTGTTTGCCGCGCTCGCGCGGGCGGTGGACGGCGACGGGGCGGTCGACGGTCCGCTCGCGGCGCTCGACCGCGCGCTCGCCGACCTGGGCTGGATCGATGCGGCGAAGGTCGGGCGCACGCTCGACGCGCGCGTGCGCGGCGCGGTCGGGCTGTGCCGGGCCGCCGTGCTCGTGGCGATCGTGCAGTGGCTCGTCGTCGGGATCGCGGTCGCGGTGTCGCCCATCGGGTAGCGCCGGCGCAAGCCGGCTATCGGCGGGAACAGCCCGGCCGGCGCGCGTCAGCCGTCATGCGTGCGCGGTGCGCCGCGATCGCTTGGCTTCGTACATCGCCTGGTCCGCATGCTCGATCAGCGCGTTCATGTCGGTGCCGTCGTCCGGCAGCATCGCGATGCCGACGCTGACGCCGAGCCGCAGCGCATGCCCGTCGAATTCGAACGGCTCGCCGACCTGCCGCGCGAGCCGCATGCTTTGCACCTGGGCATCGTCGCGGGTGCCGAGGTTCGGCAGGATCACCGCGAATTCGTCGCCGCCGATGCGCGCGACGGTGTCCGAACGCCGCACCGCGGCCTGCATCCGCGTGGCGACCTCTCGCAGCGCGGCGTCGCCCGCGCGGTGGCCGAACCCGTCGTTGATCGGCTTCAGGCCGTCCATGTCGATGTTGAGAATGCCGAGCCGGCCGCTCGCGCGCAGCGCCGTGTGCATCGACTGGCGCAGGCGGTCGTAGAACAGCGCGCGGTTCGGCAGGCCCGTGAGCGCGTCGTGCGTCGCGCGCAGGTACAGCTCGTTCGCTTCGTTGCGCGCCGCGTGGAACATCGCGGCGGCGATCAGGTCCGCCATCAGCCGCAGCGTGCCGGCGTCGGCCGGTGAGAAACCGTCGACGTTCGGCGACATCACCTTCAGCACGCCGACCGTCGTGTCGGCGTGCGTGAGCGGCATCACGAGCATCGAGCGCAGGCCGACCCGGCGGCATGCATCGCGATCGACGCGCGGGTCGGTTTCCGAATCGATACAGTGCAGCAACTCGCCCTGCTGCACGCACAGGCCCGACAGGCTGCCCGAGCGCCGCAACCGCAGGCCGAGCATCCCGGCGGCCGTGCCCGACGCGGCGCGGTACACCATGTCGTCGCCTTCGGCGAATTCGACCGCGGCGGCGCTCGCGCCGGTGAGCTGCGGCACCTGTTCGGTCACGTAGGCCATCACGCTGCCGAGATCGAGGCCGAGTTTCGCGATTTCGGCTTGCGCGGCGATGATGCGCAACAACGTGTCGGGGGACGGCGTGGCGGCGTCGGCGGTTTGATTCAAGTCAGTTTTCCGTGAAAAAGTGCATCGCTCGGCGCGCGCTTGCGGTAGCATACGCGCCGCTCGCGGCAGCGCGTGCCGGGTGGTTCGCAACGCAACGGTGCCGGTGCCCGGCCAGCCGTACCGCGCCGGCAGTATGCCGTTCCAGCCATCCGGCGGCAACGGCGCAATTCTTGCCATTCACTCTTCCTGCGCGGCATTTCCGACCGAATTGAGATTTTTTCGCTTCTCAGTCGCGAATCACGGTGAGTTTTGTTCTATTTTTGAGATAGTGTGACAAATGGGCGGCACGCCGGTGCCAGGCGTCCTCCAGCGCGACGAACTGATCATTGAATGATCCGCCGCGTCGTTCCGATAAATGCAATCAGGCCATAAATGAGGGGAAGCAGAGGGGATGTGCACTCACGGGCATAGCTGCTTTGCGCGCGTCGGTTTCGACGCGCAGGATGACCGGACGATCGTGACGAAGCGGAGCGGCGCATGAAGCCGGCCGTGTCGCTGTTCGTCCTGGCTGCCGCGATGACCGGCGCTTTCCACACGGCCGCGCTGTCGGCCGCGCCGCTGCCGGCGGTGCCGGCCGCCGCTTCGACGGTCACTGCCGATCACGCAGCGGTGCCGGATGCCGCGCCAGCGGCGGTGCTCGCGACCGCTCCGGCCACGCCGAGTGGGGCCAGCGCGCCGGCCGCCGGCCTGCCGGCGACGACCGTGCGCATGCCGTTCGCGTCGCTCGGCGCGTTCGATCCGCTGCGCCTGCGCGGCGCCGACGACGCACGCACGATCAACGCCGGCGTGCGGCTCGACCGCGTGATCACGGGCGCGCGCTTGCGCCTGACCTACGCGTATTCGCCGTCGCTGGTCTTTCCGCTGTCGCACCTGAAGGTGTCGGTGAACGGCGAGGTGATCGCGACCGTCCCGTTCGATGCCGCGCGTGCGGGCCGCACGGTGACGCAAGAGATTCCGATCGATCCGCGCTACTTTTCGGATTTCAACCAGATCGGCCTGCGCCTGATCGCGCACTACACGCTCGACCATTGCGAGGACCCGACGAATTCGGCGTTGTGGGCCGACGTGAGCCCGACGAGCGAACTGATCCTCGACGAATCGCCGGTGCGCCTGCCGAACGATCTCGCGCTGCTGCCCGCGCCGTTCTTCGACCGGCGCGACAACGGCCGTCTGCGGCTGCCGTTCGTGCTGCCCGCGACGCCCGATTCGGCCACCCTGCGCAGCGCGGGCGTGCTCGCGTCGTGGTTCGGCGCGCTGGCCGACTACCGGCATGCGCGCTTCCCGGTATCGACCGCGCTGCCGGCCGACGACCAGGCCGTCGTGGTCGGCACGGCCGCGACACTGCCGGCCGGTCTCGCGCTGCCGCCAATCAACGGCCCGCTGCTCGCGGTCGCGGACAACCCGTCCGCCCCGGGCCGCAAGCTGCTGGTCGTCACGGGCCGCACGGCGGCCGAGGTCGACGACGCGGTCGCGACGCTCGTGCTCGGCCGCGCGGCGCTGTCGGGGCAGGCGGCGACGGTCGCGCACGTCGATCTGGGCGCCCCGCGCAAGCCGTACGACGCGCCGCGCTGGCTGCCGGTGAACCGGCCGATCGCGTTCCGCGAACTCGTGAACGATCCGCGTCAGCTGGAGGTGCGCGGCACGACGCCCGACGCGATCCGGCTGAACCTGCGCGTGCCGGCCGATCTGCATTCGTGGAACGGCGCGGGCGTGCCGATCACGCTGCGCTACCGCTACACGGCGCCGACCGTGCAGGACAATTCGACGCTCGCGGTCGAGATCAACGATCAGCTCGTGAAGTCGTACCGGCTCGGGCCGGCCCATGCCGAAGATGCGCACGGCCGCATGCAGCTGCCGCTGCTGGCGGTGCCGGAAGGGCGCGTGACGAGCGACGTCGACATTCCCGCGTTCCGCGTCGGCAGCGGCAACCAGCTGCAGTTCCGCTTCACGCTCGATTCGCAGAAGACGGGCCTGTGTTCGAGCACGGCCACCGAGCCGCAACGGGCGGCGATCGATCCCGATTCGACGATCGACTTCTCGCACTTCGTCCATTACGCGCAATTGCCGAACCTCGCGTTCTTCGCGAACAGCGGCTTCCCGTTCACGCGCTTCGCCGACCTGTCGCAGACGGCCGTCGTGCTGCCCGACCGGCCGTCGCCGCAGGAACTCGAGGCCTACCTGACGATGCTCGGCCACATGGGCGAATGGACCGGTTTCCCGGCGCTGCGCGTGCAGGTGGCGCGGCCCGGCGACGTCGCCGCGCTGTCGGGGCACAAGGATCTGCTCGTGATCGACGGCTCGCCGGCGTCGCCGCTGCTCGCGCAATGGCGCGCGGCGCTGCCGCTCGCGATCGGCGAGCAGGGCGGCGCGGGCGCCGGTGGCGCGACGCGCGTCGCATTCACGGTGAAGGAGCGCTGGCGCAACGGCGTGGGCCTCGCCGACGGCGGCGCGCATATCGAACAGACGGGCCCGCTCGCGGCGCTCGCCGGGTTCGAGCTGCCCGGTAGCCGCGGCCGCAGCGTCGTCGCGCTGACGGCGACCGACCAGCCGCGCCTCGGCGATCTGCTCGACGTGTTCGAGAGCGGCGGGCTCGTGTCGCAGTTGCAGGGCGACCTCGCGCTGGTCCGGCCGGGGCAGGTCGACAGCCTGCGGGTCGGCGAGCCTTACGTGGTCGGCTTCGTGCCGTGGTATGCGCGCGTGTGGACGGAGGCGGCGCGGCATCCGGTGCTGCTCGGCGCGGTCGGCGTCGTCGCAGGGCTGCTGCTCGCGCTCGGCGTGTTCAGCGTGCTGCAGCGAATCGCCGCGCGTCGCCGGGGGATGTAACGGATGGCGCGGGCAATGACGAAGCGACGGGCAACGCAGCCGGCGCGACGTGTTGGCGCGACGCTCGCGCTGGCGGTCGCGGTGACGTGCGCGGCGGCCGGCATGACCACGCGCGCGCACGCGGCGGCGGCCGGTGCAGCCGATGCGGCGAGCGCGGGATGCAGTGCGGCGTGGCCGCGCTGGGATGCGTTCAAGCGTGATTTCATCTCGGCCGACGGCCGCGTGATCGACGTCGGCTCGGCCGATTCGCGCACGGTATCGGAGGGGCAGGCGTATGGACTTTTCTTCGCGCTGGTCGCGAACGACCGGCGCATGTTCGACACGATCCTCGCATGGACCGAGAACAACCTCGCGCAGGGCGACCTGAGCGCGCACCTGCCGGCGTGGCTGTGGGGCCGCGCGCCCGACGGCGCGTGGCGCGTGCTCGACGCGAACCCGGCGTCGGACGCCGACCTGTGGATCGCGTATGCGCTCGTCGAGGCCGGGCGGCTGTGGCACGAGCGCAGCTATACGGCGCGCGGCGCGCTGCTCGCGAAGCGCGTGCTCGACGCCGAGACGGCGACCGTGCCGGGCCTCGGCCTCACGCTGCTGCCGGGCCCGACCGGGTTCAAGCTGGCCAACGGCCAATGGCGCGTGAATCCGAGCTATTCGCCGCCGCAGGTGATTCGCGCGCTCGGCGCACGACTGCCCGACGACCGTCGCTGGGCCGCGCTGGCGTCCAGCACCGCTCGCGTGCTGCTCGATACCGCGCCGAAAGGTTTTTCGCCCGACTGGGCGCTGTATCGCGCGGGCAACGGTTTCGGGCCCGATCTGCAGACCCATGCGGAAAGCGCGTACAACGCGATCCGCGTGTACCTGTGGGCCGGCATGCTGGACCACGCCGATCCGCTCGCCGCGCCGCTGCTCGCGAAGTTCGCGCCGTTCGCCGACCATGTCGCCGCGCACGGTGCGCCGCCGGAGAAGGTCGATACGACGACGGGCGTCGCGGGGCCGAACGACGGCAACGGCGGCTTCTCCGCGGCCGCCGTGCCGTTTCTCGACGCGCGTGGCCAGCACGCGCTCGCGGATGCCCAGGCGGCCCGCGTCGATACGCTCGCGCGCCAGTCGGCGCCCGGCTATTACACGAGCGTGCTGACGCTGTTCGGCCTCGGCTGGCGCGACGGCCGCTACCGGTTCGGGGCGGACGGCACGCTCGACACCCGCTGGGGAGGCCGTTCGTGCGCCGCCCGCTGAAGTGCGCGGCGCCGCACGTCGCGGGATTCGCGTGGCTCGCGTCGTCGGTGTGCGCGGCGGCGCCGGGCGCGGCCTCCGGCGCGGCGATCGCGGACCCGGCGACTTCGGCGACTTCGGCTGCCGCCGATGCGCGGCGCGAGCTCGACACCGCGCGGATGTGGGGCATCAAGCATCGCGACGACCTCGCGCGCGATGCGCTGCGCAAGGGCTTGCTGATCGCGCCGGGCGATCCCGAGCTGCTGGCCGAACAGGTGCGTGTGCTGCTGCGGCTCGGCGACGCGAAAGGCGCGCAGGCGTCGCTGGCGCGGCTGCAGGCGCAGTCGCCGAATGCCGCCGTCACGCAACGGGTGGCCGACGAATACCGCGTCGCGACGAGCGGGCGCGGCGAGATGGCGCAGATCCGGCTGCTCGCGCGCAGCGGCCGCGCCGACGAGGCGGCCCGACGGATCGTCGCGCTGTTTCCGAACGGCGCGCCGTCGGGCGCGCTCGGCGCCGAGTACTACCAGATCGTGTCGAATGCGCCGGGCGGGCGCCAGCCGGCGATCGCCGCGCTGCGCCGCGCGGTTGCCGCCGATCCGCGGGACACGAGCGCGTCGATGGCGCTCGCGCGGCTGTTGAACCAGCGCGACGACACGCGCGCGGAAGCGAACCGGATCGCATGGTCGCTCGCGAAGCGCGCCGACGCGGACCATACGGAAGCGATGGCGCTGTGGCGGCGCGTGCTGCAGTCGGCCGGCAGCGATCCCGCGTATCTCGATGCGCTGCACGCGTATCTCGCGCTCGCGCCGGACGACACCGAATTCCGCGATCGCGCCGCCGGCCTCGACCAGCAGCGCGACGCGCAACGCCGGCTCGAACGCGACCCCGACTACATCGCGCAGCAGCGCGGGTTGCAGGCGCTGGCGCGCGGCGACCTGGCCGCCGCCGATCCGCTGCTCGCGCGCGCCGCGCGGGCGCGCCCGGACGACGCCGATGCGCTGGGCGGGCTCGGCCTGCTGCGTCTGCGCGAAGGGCGGCACGACGAAGCGCGCGCGCTGTTCACGCGGGCCGCGGCGCGTGCGACCGACCAGCGCGGCAAATGGCAAGGCCTCGCGCGTACCGCGCAGTTCTGGGGGCTACTCGCCCAGGGCCGCGAAGCGGCCAGTGCGGGCCGCCCGCGCGATGCGGAGCGCGCCGCGCGTGCGGCGCTCGCGATGCAGCCGGACAACCCGGACGCGAAGCTGCAGCTCGCCGATGCGCTGCTCGCGCAGCGCGACTGGGCACAGGCGGAGCCGTTGCTGCGCGGCTTGCTGGCCGCGCGTTCGCCGAGCCTGTCGGCCGTGCGCGACACGGCCACGCTGTATGAAAACACCGGTCGCGCGGACCGGATCGGGCCGCTGCTCGATGCGCTGCAAGGGCGCGTGACGGGCGCCGACGATCGCCGCACGCTCGACGGCCTGCGCGGCGACGTGCTCGCGAACGAGGCGCGCGCGCTGGCCGACAAGGGCGCGCGCGGGCCGGCCGCGCAACGCTACGAGGCGGCCGTGCGCGCGGCGCCCGATGCGCCGTGGACGCGTTTCGCGCTTGCACGCCTGTATCGCGACATGGGGTTGCCGCAGCTCGGCCGCACGGTGATGGACGACGGGCTGGCGCTGAGCGATACGCCCGAGATGCGTTACGCGAACGCGCTGTACCGCAACTCGCTCGACGATGTCGCGGGCGCTCAAGCCGCGCTGGCACCGGTCGACGACGCGCACCGTTCGGACGGGATGCGCGCGCTGGCGCGCAAGCTCGATGCGGAAAGCGCGCTGGCCGACGCGCGCGGCGCACATGCCCGCGGCGACCGCGCGGCCTTCGCCGCCACGCTCGCGCACGCGCAGGCGAGCGCGCCGGACGATCCCGACATGCTCGCCGCGATCGGCGCGCAGTGGATCGACGCGGGCGAACCGGAGCGCGGCCTCGCACCGCTGCGCGACTGGATCGCCGCGCATCCGCGCGAAGCCGACGCGGACGTGCGGCTGCGCTACGGCGATCTGCTCGGCCGCGCGGGGCGCGACGATGCGCTCGCCGCATGGCTCGACACGCTGCGCCGCGACCCGGCGCTGACGCCCGCGCAGACGGCGCGACTGGAGGATCAGTCGCTGCGGCTCGTGCTGCGGCAGACCGACGACGCGATCGCCCGACAGGACTATGCGCAGGCGCGCACGCTGCTCGACCGCGCGAGCCCGGCCGGCCGCGCGGACAAGCGTTATGCGCTCGAACTCGCCGATCTCGAACGCGCGCAGGGCCATTACGATGCCGCACGCGATGCGCTCGCACCGGTCGTCGCGCACACGCCGGACGACGCCGATACGCAGCTCGCGCTGGCCCGGATCGACGAGGACAGCGGCAACCGTGCCGCCGCGCGCGAGCGCGTGCAGGCCGTGCTGGCGCGCACACCGGACGACGACGTCGACACGCAACTGTCGGCCGTGCGTCGGCTGAACGCGCTGCGCCGGCCGGACGAAGCCGCGCAGGTGACCGAGCGGCTGCAGGCCGCGTATCCGGCCCGCGCCGACGTGACGGTCGCGGCCGGGCGCGTGGCCGAGGCGCAGGGCCGCTATGACGACGCGGCGTCGTTGTACCGGTTGTCGCAGTCGCAGGAACGCGCGACGGGCGTGAGCCCGGGCCGCGACGGGCTGACACCCGCGCAGGCTGCGTTCGCGGATCTGCAGCAGCGGCGCAATCCCGAGATCGAGACCGGCTGGATACCCGCGTACAAGTCGGGCGACGAAGGCATCTCGTCGTATCGCGCGCAGCAGGTGCCGATCTACCTGCAGATGCCGATCCGCTACGACGGGCACGTGTTCGCGCAGATCGACACCGTGCATCTCGATCCGGGCACGCTCGATACGAGCGTGCCGGACGCGTATTCGCTGAAGACGTTCGGCACGTACGCGGGGCTCAGGGCGTCGAACGGGCTGCCGCCGCCGTTCCAGCAGAATCCGCAGGCCGCGGCGCTGATCGCGAATCCGCCGGGCTCGCTGCACCAGTCGACGACGGGCGTCGCGCTCGGCGCCGGCTATCTGTCCGATACATGGCGCTTCGATCTCGGCACGTCGCCGCTCGGCTTCCCGGTGCATTACCTCGTCGGCGGCGTGCGCTATCGCTTCGACGCGGGCCCCGCGAGCTTCTCCGTGAATGCGTCGCGGCGGCCGGAAACGAGCAGCGTGCTGTCGTACGCGGGGATGCGCGACCCGTGGACGGGCGCGGTGTGGGGCGGCGTGCGCCGCGACGGCGTGAATCTGCGCGCGTCGGTCGACGTCGGCCGCACGAACCTGTTCGCGGAGCTCGGCGCGGGCGTGCTGTCGGGCCGTAACGTCGAACGCAACGCGGAAGTCACGCTGCGCACCGGCTTCACGGTGCCCGTGTACGAGCGCGCAACGATGAAGGTCAGCACGGGGCTGGTCGGCAATGCGTGGCACTACGCGCAGAACCTGCGCTACTACACGTACGGGCAGGGCGGTTACTACAGCCCGCAGCGCTATCTGTCGCTCGGCGTGCCGATCGAATGGGCGGGGCGGCACGATGCGCTGTCGTGGGACCTGACCGTCACGGGCGGGATCTCGAACAGCTACGAGAAGGATTCGCTGTATTACCCGACGCTTTCCGGTCAGCGCGCCGAACAGGTGGCGGCCGGCTTCGTGTACGCGGGCAGCTCGACGCGCGGCGTGTCGTTCTCGTACGGCGTGAACGGCATCGCGGAATATCGTGTGAACCCGCACCTGAGCGTCGGCGCGCAATTGCACATCGACCGGTCGCACGACTATGCGCCGAGCTCGGCGCTCGTGTACCTGCGTTATGCGTTCGACGCGCGCGCGTCGCGCAGCTGGCTCGTCACGCCGACACCCGTGCGGCTTTATTCGGATTACTAGGGGAACGCCGTGACTACGGAATTCGATGCCACCCGCTCCGCGCCTGGTGCCACCGGCCTGGCCGATCGCCTGCGCGCGCTGCTGCGCATGGGGCCGGCGGGCGGCCGTGCCGGCGCATCGAGCCGGCTCGCGATCGACGGCCTGCCCGATGCCTGGACGCAACTGGAAGCTGGCGGCCTTTACGCGATCTACGCGGCCGGCGGTACGCCGGCCTGCGATGCGCTCGTCTGGGAAAGCGCGCGGCAGGCGCGCACGCGCGACGTCACGATCGTGCTGGCGCGCGATCCGGCGCGCGTCGCCGCGCAGATGGCATCGCTCGGCTTCGCGGGCGGCGCGCAGCCGGCCGGCTGGCCGCGCAACCTGAACGTGCTGGCGATGCCGGCAGCGGTCGAGCCGGTTGACGACGGTGCCGACGCCGGCGCAGCCGGCAATGCACCGCGCCGCGCGGCGCCGGGCCCGTTCGCGCGGCTGACCGGCGGCCTGCGCGCGATGAAGCGCTATGGATTTCACGCGCGTTCGCTGTATTTCGTCGAAGGCGCCCAGCGCTGGTTCAGCTGGGACGATCCGGCCGCGCTCGCGGACGAAGCGCACGCGCTGGCCGACTGGTGCCGCACGCGCCGGATCGCGCTCGTGCTGCTGCTCGACCCTGAGGCGACCCGCGCGGGCGGCGACGCGCGCGCCGACGATGCGCCGCTCGTGCGCGATGCCGATCGCACGCCGCGCAGCGGCTTCCACGGAATCTGTTCGGGCGTCGCGCAGTTGCAGCGCACGCATGGCGAACTGCTGTGGGTGATCGATTTCTGGCGCGCGGGCGAGACGCTCGCGGCCGGCGAGGTGCGGCCGCTGCGCTTCGCACCGGGCGGCCGGCTGTCGGCGAGCGTCGATGGCGGCGCGACCGAGCCGGCACGGCGGATGAAGCTCGCGAGCGACGAGGATCGCGTGGTGGTCAGCCGCGCGGTGCTCGACGGCGCGAGCCGCGTGCCGGACGGCTGGGAGATCGTCGACGACAACGCGGCCGTCGTCGCCGCGTGCGCGAGCGCGCAGGCCGCGACCGCGGTGCTCGTGTTCCGCTCGCACGCGCAGCTCGAAGCGCTGTGCGCGGACGTGCACGCGCTGCGCCGGCAGTGCGGCGGCGCGCTGAAGATCGCGGTCGTCGAGCGTGGCGAGGTGCTGCGCCAGCAGTTCGAGATGCTCGTGCTGAGCGTCGGCGCGAACCGGGTCGTCGCGCGCGACCTGCCCGTCTCGCGGATGCAGGCCGCCGTGCACGCGCTGCACGGCCAGCTCTACGCGCGGCCCGTCGCGGCCGACTACCGCGCGGCGCTCGCGGCCGCGCTCGGCGATTCGGTGCTCGGTTATCTGCCGGTCGGCGCGTTCTGCCAGCGGATTCGCGCGGTGCTCGATCGCGGCGCGGTGCTCGCGCTGCCGCACACGCTCGCGAAGCTCACGCTGTTGCCGGGCGTGTCGCACGTCGACGCGCTGCGGCACTGCCGGCCGCGCCGCGCGGGCGACGTCGTGACGGCCGATGCCGGACACCTGTTCGTGTTCCTGTTCGCCTGCGAGCCGGTCGACGCCGAGGACGCGCTCGCGCGGATCTTCGAGGTGCCGGTCGATACGCTGTCCGACCGCGTCGTGTGCCTCGGGCAGGGCAGCATCGACACCGAGCTCGACGTGCTGAAGGCCGAGAACCGGCGCGCGCCGATCGCCGACTACAGCGACCTGTTCGCGGCGACGCGGCCGGCGGG